>NZ_LZMN01000080.1:0-124878 GCF_001665955.1 Corynebacterium sp. EPI-003-04-2554_SCH2473622
CTCCGGTTTCGGTGATTCACAAGAAGCCTGCTGCGGGCGGCAACAACTTCTCGGCGACGCTATTTTCTGGTGCGCACTACACCCATGATGCCCCGGAGGCATGGCCGGATTTGTTGGCCGTGTTTGATCGTTTCCGCCCGGTGCTTGCTGAGCGTTTGGGCGGTGAATTGGGTGGCACGATGCCATTGCTGTGGACCGCTGATTTTATTCTGGCCGACGGCGACGATGGAGCAGAAAGCGTGCGCACCAGAAAATAGCGTCGCCGAGAAGTTGTTGCCGCCCGCAGCAGGCTTCTTGTGAATCACCGAAACCGGAGTATCACCGACAACCAAGACACGGATCTCGCCTTCCACAATGCGCGGCAAAAAGCGCATGTCTACGAGCATGCCGTTGTCGCCCTCCAGATAGGCCTCACACTGCGTCATGAATTCCGCCAGCGTGTGGGTTTCAGTATGGTTGTCCACGGCCTCGGTACAGGTGACCTGGGCATCGCCCGCCACCGGTTGCCCAGACCCAGGCCGCGCAGACTCATCGGCAAGCTGTACGCGCCAAATACCCTCCCCGGTAGAGCCGCGGTTTTGCTTGAGCACACGCTCACCGCTAGCTAGGGAGATTGGGAAAGCCTGCCGGAAGCTGTCTACGTCGTAATATGCTGCGGTGTCTGCGGGAACCAGTGGAGTGTCATTCAGCTTGACCAATGCGTCTTTCGCGCCATACGCCAGCATTTCTGCTGGGCGGGAGAATGCGGCCAGGCCAGCGTCGGCAAGCCTTTCTAACAAGGCAAAATACCCTTCCTCGCCACCAGGGATATTGCCCGGGTTTACTCGCGAGATATAGGCATCGAAGGAGCCGGACACGTAGTCGAATAATTTATCGGACCACTCCGGGCGGTACACAACCACTTCCGCGTGCCAGCCTTGCGCCCGCAAAGCATCAAGAATGGGCTGGGTATCGACGCGGTTGCCGTGGATGGTTTTGTCGTTTCCGCCTTCCACTTCAAAGACTACGACGGCCCGGTGGATTGCGTCTGCTGCGCGCGTGGTGTCAGGTTTCTGGGCGTCCGTGCTCATGGCTGCTCCTTGCATAGGAAGTTTTCGATAAGATTTAATGGTGTACTTTCCCGCCGTCTGAAAGGCTAACCCGTGGCTATTGCATTCGATAACCATCCCTCGTTTCGGGAATATGCGGAACCTGGACGGTTAGTTTCCGCCTCGTGGCTATCCGCACGCTTGGGCGTAAAAGGTTTGCACGTCGTTGAGTGTAATGAAGACTCCGTGCTTTATAACATCGGGCACTTGCCGTCCGCCCTGCGCATCAACCCCGACGAGCTGATTGACCCCACGACCTTGGACATTATCGACGGTGAGGGTTTTTCCGCGCTGTTATCCCGCCTGGGCATTGGCCGGGATGACACCGTGGTTTTCTATGGTGATCGGAGCAACCGGTGGGCGTGCTTCGCGCTGTGGGTTTTCGAGTTGTTTGGGCACCCGGACACGCGCATTTTAGATGGTGGCCGTGAAGGCTGGATGCAGGAAGAACGGGACACTTCCCTTAGCCCGGCGTTGGTGCTGAGCCCATCGCATTATCCGGTGTGCGAACGCGATGATTCCGACGCCCGAGCATTTGTGGATGAGCTTGCCGACGACGATTCCATAACGGCAATCGATGTGCGCTCTGCCGCGGAATTTTCCGGGTTGCCTAGCGAGCAGGCAGCAGCGCGCTTTGAGCTGGGATCAGGCCCTGGTGCGGTGACGGCGCGTCGACAAGGTCACGTTCCTGGCGCTAAGCATTTACCGTGGAAATCGCTGATAACTCCGAGTGGCATGTTCCGTTCCCGTAAGGAGCTCGAGAAAGTCTGGCCAGCACAGTCAAGCGTAATTTATTCGCAGGTAGGCGCACGCGCCGCACTAGTGTGGTTCATTGGCCGGTTCTTGTTGGGGCACACAGAAACTCGAATTTATGACGGCGGTTGGTCCGAATGGGGCAACATGGTCGGCATGCCTATTGAAACGGGCAGTGACGCCGAAGAATAAAGCGACGCCGAAAAATAATTAGCCGATGCCGCGATTTTGGTTTTTGCACGATTTTCGGCATGATTTTGGAACACAAACCAAAACCTGATGGTTTTCTCATGTTTTGGTGTGTAAGAATAGACTGAGACGGATTCACGAATTGTGCAACGATTTTTTACTTTAAGCGCTATGGAGGGCCAACGTGGCTGAACAGACAAAGATCACCAAGGTATTGATCGCCAACCGCGGAGAGATCGCGGTACGCATCATCCGCGCCGCCAAGGACGCCGGCATCGGCTCCGTGGCCGTCTATGCGGAACCCGACACCAACGCGCCTTTCGTTGGGCTTGCCGACGAAGCTTTCGCCTTGGGTGGCTCCACGTCTGCAGAGTCATATTTGGACTTCCACAAAGTACTCGACGCCGCGAAGAAATCCGGCGCCAACGCCATCCACCCTGGCTACGGCTTCCTATCCGAAAATGCCGATTTCGCACAAGCAGTCATCGACGCCGGCTTTATCTGGATTGGCCCCTCACCAGAAGCCATCGCGAACCTAGGCGATAAAGTCACCGCGCGCCATATCGCAGAAAAAGCTGAAGCCCCGATGGCACCGGGCACCAAAGATCCAGTCGCTGACGCCGCAGAAGTGGAAGCTTTCGCGGACGCACACGGCCTGCCCATCGCCATTAAAGCCGCATTTGGTGGTGGTGGCCGTGGCATGAAAGTCGCCTACGAGCGCGAAGAAGTTGCCGAACTTTTTGAATCCGCCACCCGTGAAGCGACTGCCGCCTTCGGCCGCGGAGAATGCTTCGTCGAACGTTACCTCGACCGTGCCCGCCACGTGGAAGCCCAGGTGCTGGCCGACCAGCACGGCAACGTCATCGTCGCCGGCACGCGTGACTGTTCACTACAGCGTCGTTTCCAAAAATTGGTGGAAGAAGCCCCAGCCCCGTTCTTGACGGACGCGCAGCGCGCAGAAATCCACGAATCGTCCAAACGCATCTGCCGTGAGGCCGGTTATTACGGTGCCGGAACCGTCGAGTTCTTGGTGGGTTCCGACGGCCTGATTTCCTTCTTGGAGGTCAATACCCGACTGCAGGTAGAACACCCGGTTACGGAGGTAACCACCGGCATCGATTTGGTGCGCGAGCAGTTCCGCATCGCCGAAGGGCAAAAACTGCGCTTTAGCGAAGACCCCACCCCAGTCGGCCATGCCTTTGAATTCCGCATCAACGGCGAGGATCCAGGCGCAAATTTCATGCCCACACCAGGCACCGTGGCGACTTATTCCGAGCCGGCCGGCCCCGGTATCCGCGTGGATTCCGGCGTACGCCAGGGCACCGTAATCGGCGGCCAGTTCGACTCCATGCTGGCCAAGCTGATCGTGCACGCGGAAAACCGCGAAGAAGCCCTAGCGCGTTCTCGCCGTGCACTGGATGAGTTCCTGGTCGACGGCATGCCCACGGTCATCCCTTTCCACCGCACAATCATCGACGATCCGGCTTTCGCATCCGCCGATGCCGAAGGTTTTACGGTATACACCAAGTGGATCGAAGAAGAATGGAACAACGAGCTCGCTGCTTTTTCTGGGGAACACGTGGAACCAGAAGCCGAAGCCGACTTGCCACCGCAGAAATACGTTGTCGAAATCGACGGGCGTCGCATCGAAGTTGCACTGCCTGGCTCATTGACTGTTGGCGGTGGCGGAGAAGCGCCAAAGAAGAAGGCAAAGAAACGTCGCGGCGGTAGCTCTAAGGCCGCCGTGTCCGGTGATGCCGTCACTGCTCCAATGCAAGGCACCGTGATCAAGGTGGCTGTGGAAGAAAACCAAGAGGTCGCAGAAGGCGATGTCATCGTCGTGCTGGAAGCCATGAAAATGGAAAACCCGGTGAAAGCCCACAAAGCTGGCACAGTGACTGGCCTGCAAATCGCTGAAGGTGGACAAATCGGCAAAGGCGATGTCATGTTGGAGATCAAATAAGTCATCTTCCCCAAAATGTGTAGCCCACGCTATATAGATTTCGGTTATCCTAGGTAGCTATGACTAACGACACAACTATCACCCTGCGCCCGGCTACTAACGAGGACCGCACCTACCTATCCCGTCTGCACTACTTAGCTGACGTTTTCGGCGACGAGTCCCGCGATCTCCCGGAAAGCGAAGCCGCTGATCACCACAAATACGTCAACCAGTGGGATCCGTACACCCAGGGTGGCATCATCGCGGTATCAAGCCACGCGGTACCCGCTGGCGGTTTGTTCCTGCGCTACTGGAAGTCCAATAATCCTGGTTCTGGCTGGGTTGGCTACCCAGAGGTTCCGGAGCTCGTGATCGCGGTTGAGCGCCGCTATGCCGGCCTCGGGTTGGGCACTCGCCTCTTGGAGGCCGGTGTGGAGCTCGCGCGCGCACAAGGCGCCCCAGGCATCTCTTTGTTCGTGGATAAGGACAACCCACGTGCGCGTTCGCGCTATGAGAAATTCGGCTTCGAATACAAGACAGATTCCACAATGGTCAAGTGGTTCGCGACTCCACGCGTTTAGCGGGGCGTTGTGGGAGTCTAGCGGGGCCGGTCTGCACGTTGAGCGGGATTTAACCCGCCACGGCTCCGTGGCTATTTCATGGTCTCCACATCATCACCACCGCTTCATCACCCAGCTTCACAATAACTTATAAATTTGGCTATGCTAACCTATTGGTCGTAATAAGGGTGGACTAGCAACACCGTACGCTAGTTCGGCGTTGCTGGTCTGCACTTCAGTTTTGCGACCAGGAGGTACAGCCACAGTGCCAGCATCCCCACTGCCCGAAGCAGCAGCGGTTTCCTCACCACTTCCCCACAGGCAATTCTCCCCACACCCAACGTCGATAAGCAGACAATCGCTCGGCAGCCCATTCCACAGCCGGAAGGCCAGAAACGCATTCCTCGCAGTCGCCTGCAGCTTGGGGCTACTGACTGCATGTACCGCACCAGCCGATGATTCTGCGCACCCCAGCCAGAATACAACCACCGGCACTGCAGACAGCACAGAATCGTCTGCTACACGGACAATTTCGCACGCAATGGGATCGACGGAGCTGGGCGAAGAAATTACCACCGTCGCAGCACTCGACCGCACGGTATTGGACCCAGCTATCGCTCTGGGCTTGCACGTCGTTGGCTTCACCGAGCTCCAAGGGGGCAGCGAAATCCCTGCTTATTTCGGCGATGATGGCGAGAAATACGCAGGCGACGCGGTCTCGGTTGGTGAACTTAATGACCCGTCATTAGAGAAAATCGCTGCGCTGAAACCCGATGCGATCTTGTCGTCGAAAGTCCGGCATGAAGATCTCTACGAACGGATGAGCAGCATCGCGCCGACGGTTTTTTCTGATTCTGGAGGCCATGGCTGGAAAGACAGCTTGCGCCTGGTAGGTGAAGTAGCGGATAAAACCGAAAAAGCCGACGAGCTGATCACCGAATACGAAGAGCGTGCTGCGCGCATCGGTGATCGCGTACGCGAAAAGCTCGGGAAAAACCCGAGCGTGACGTCCGTGCGATTCGTCGATGGGCCGACTCGGATCTATAAAGACGACAGCTATATCGGGGTGATCTTTGCCGATCTCGGCTTCGCACGAAATGACGCTTCCACCGGCACTGGGTTCACCACCGAAATTTCCGCAGAAGAAATCGCCAAAGCGGATGCAGACTACATCTTTACCAGCGCGTATGGCGACAACGATGGCGAAGCCGCAAAGACACAAGAAGAATTCCAGCGCAATCCGCTCTGGAACCAACTGAAAGGTGAGATCCACGATGTCGACGACACCATTTGGATGAGCGCCGTCGGCATTTATGGAGCAAACGAAGTACTCGACGATATCGCCGAGTACTTCGAAGTGGACGCAGACTAGCTGGACAGAGACTAGCTAGTCTAGTCTCGCACTAGTCTTCCTTGATCACTACGATCAGGTCTCCACCTTCCACGCTAGTGGCTTGGCCCATCGCAACCCGTTCGATGGTGCCATCCACGGTCGCGGAAATCTGGGCTTCCATCTTCATCGCCTCGATAATGGCAACTTCGTCGCCAGCAGAAACCTTGTCACCAACCTGTGCGGTTGGGTTCACCACACCAGCAAATGGCGCTGCAACGTGGCCAGGGTTAGACTTATCGGCCTTTTCCACAGACGCGACGGATGATTCCACTGAGTTGTCGCGGACCTTGATCGGGCGGATCTGGCCATTGACGTTCATCACGACATTGCAGATGCCCTTCTCATCCGGATCACCCACGGCATCCAGACGTACCACCATGGATGGCGGAGTGGAGCCTGTCTCGTCCGGAGCAAAGTGCAACACGGTTTCTTCGCCTTCCACCAAGCCATAGAAGAAGACGCGATCATCCAACGCGGAAGTATCGCCGTAGCGGCGCTTGAATTCTGCGAATTCTTCCACCTGCTTCGGGAACAATAGACGATCCAGCCCGCCGCGGCGCACCCACTTATCGTCGTCGGCAAGCGCTTTTTCTTCTTCTTCCGGCACCTCGGTCAAAGCCGGTTTCGAATCAGAGCGGCCCGCTAGTGCTTTATCTTTCAGCTCTGGCCAACCAGCTGGTGGGGTACCCAACTCACCGCGCAAGAACGCAATGACCGAATCCGGGATGTCATATTTCTGCGGATCAGCCGCGAAATCTTCCGGCGAGACATTTGCTCCCACCAAGTGCAGCGCCAAGTCGCCCACTACCTTGGACGATGGCGTGACTTTGGTAGGGCGCCCCAGCATCTCGTTCACGGCGGCATAGGTGTCTTCGATCAACTCGAAGCGATCGGCCAAGCCCAGCGCGCTGGCCTGGGTACGCAAGTTAGATAGCTGGCCGCCCGGGATTTCGTGCTTGTACACGCGGCCCGTCGGCCCAGGAATACCAGACTCAAACGGTGCATACACTTGCCGCACTGCTTCCCAATACGGTTCCAGATCGCCTACAGCCTGCAGATCCAGACCAGTATCGCGGTCAGTATTTTCGAAGGCAGCCACAATCGCCGACAGTGATGGCTGCGACGTGGTGCCGGCCAATGGAGCCGAAGCCCCGTCGACCGCATCCGCACCTGCGTTGGCTGCTGCCAAATACGTTGCAAGTTGGCCGCCAGCGGTGTCGTGCGTATGCACGTGCACCGGCAAATCGAAGTTCTTGCGAAGTTCAGTAATTAACTTGCTGGCGGCTGCCGGACGCAGCAAGCCCGCCATATCCTTGATTGCCAATACGTGCGCACCGGATTTCACAATCTCTTCTGCCAGGCGCAGGTAGTAATCCAGAGTGTAAATATTCTCTTTCGGCGAAGCCATATCACCCGAGTAGGCCAGAGCTACTTCGGCGACCGACTTGTTGGTTTCCAGCACAGCGTCGATAGCTGGGCGCATTTGCGAAACATCATTCAGCGCATCGAAAATACGGAAAATATCGATGCCGGAATCGGAAGCTTCCTGCACGAAGGCCTTAGCGACGGCATCCGGGTACGGCGTGTAGCCAACGGTGTTGCGCCCACGCAGCAGCATTTGCAGGTTGATGTTTGGCATCTCTTTACGCAGCAGATCCAAGCGCTGCCAAGGATCTTCATGCAAGAAACGCATAGAGACGTCGTAAGTAGCACCGCCCCAGGCTTCCACGGAGTACAGATCCGGGGTCATGCGTGCGACATGCTGGGCCGCAGCGAACAGCGTAGAGGTACGCACGCGGGTAGCCAGCAATGACTGGTGTGCATCGCGGAACGTGGTATCGGTGACCGCCAGCGCATCTTGCTCGCGGATCGATTTCGCGAAACCTTCTGGGCCGAGCTCCAGCAAGCGATCACGGGAGCCCTTCGGGATCTCCGGGGACAATTTCTTTGGCAGCTTATCGAAAGCACGCAGCGCAGTTGGGCGTTCACCGTGTGGTTTATTCACGGTCATATCTGCGATGTATTCCAAGATCCGGCCTGGCTCATCATCAGCTGGTGGCGCTTCCAGCAGATGTGGGTGATCCGCAATGAAGCCAGTGTTAATGCGTTTATTCGCGAATTCTGGTTCGCGCAGCAAGGCGCGCAGGAAGCCGATATTCGTCGAGACACCGGTGACGGTGAATTCGTTCAGTGCGCGCTGGGCACGGGCTACAGCGATCTGGAAATCCGCACCACGGCAAGTCATTTTCACCAGCAGCGAGTCAAAATTCGGGGTGATCTCAGCCCCGACAGAGGTAGCGCCATCCAGACGTACACCCGCACCGCCCGGCGAACGGTACGACGACACCGTGCCGGTATCCGGGCGGAAGCCGTTGGCAGGATCCTCAGTGGTAATACGGCACTGCAACGCGGCACCGGAAAGTGTGATGGAATCCTGTGTCAGACCCAATTCGTGCAGCGTCGCACCAGCAGCAATGTGCATTTGCGATTTCACGATATCGACCGAAGTAACTTCCTCGGTGACGGTATGTTCCACCTGCACACGCGGGTTCATTTCAATGAAGACGTGCTTGCCGTTTTCGTCGACAAGAAACTCGACTGTACCGGCACCCTCATAATTGATGTGTTCACAGAATCGCACCGCGTCGGCACAAATCTTTTCCCGCAGCTCAGCATCCAAAAACTGCGCCGGAGCAATTTCAACAACTTTTTGGTGACGACGCTGCAACGAGCAGTCACGCTCATACAGGTGCACCACGTTGCCGTGCGAATCCGCCAGGATCTGGACCTCGATGTGCTGTGGCTTAATCACCGCGGTCTCTAGATAAACACTAGCGTCTCCGAATGCGGCCTCGGCTTCACGAGAAGCTTCGGAGATTTTGGTGCGCAGCTCTTTCTCGTTTTTCACAAAGCGCATGCCACGCCCGCCACCACCAGCCACGGCTTTGACGAACAGCGGATATTCAAAGTCTGCGGAATACTCCACCAGCGTATCGACATCCGACGACGGTTTCGAATCCTTCAGCGTCGGCAAGCCAGCTTCTTCTGCAGCATGAACAGCCGCGGCCTTATCACCGGTCAGGTGCAAAGTATCTTCTGTTGGCCCAATGAATTTGATTCCGTTTTCGGCGCACTTGCGTGCCAAATCCGCACGCTCAGACAAGAAACCATAGCCCGGATAAACCGCGTCCGCACCAGATTTCTTCGCAGCGCGAATGATTTCGTCGACGTCCAGATATGCCTTAACCGGCTGAGCTTCCGCACCAATCCGCACTGCCTCATCGGCAAAAGCACGGTGGAAAGAGTTGCGGTCTTCTTTCGGATACACCGCGACGGTACGCGCGCCGGTCTCGAAAGCGGCGCGGAATGCGCGAACGGCAATTTCGCCGCGGTTAGCAACAAGAATTTTGTTGAAGGCTGGCAAGCCTGACTGTGGCACGTCATTTTCCTTTCGGATATACACATGAGAAATCACCCACCCACATCGTCACACACCGCCTCACCGGCTGAGCGTTACAGATTGTTGGGTAATCTAGGTCTCAATATACTAAACCCGCCGTGGGTGACGGCGGGAGGGGTGATATCTCGATAGAAAATACGCAGCTTAAGTCAGCGTATCTGGGGCAATCAGGCGACGAGCTGCCTCGGTGATCGAACCAGACAGTGACGGGTACACGGCAAAAGAATCCGCCAGATCCGTCACAGTGAGGTTGTTTGCCACCGCAACCGCGATCGGCAAAATCAGCTCCGAAGCATGCGGAGCAACGACCACGCCACCAATAACCAGGTCGGATTGCCCACGGCAGAAAATCTTCACAAAACCATGGCGCAGCGAACGCATCTTCGCACGTGGGTTGGTGTGCAACGGCAATTTAAACTTCCGGGCCAGCACTTCCCCATCTTCGATTTCTTTTTCTGTCACTCCCACAGCCGCGATCTCCGGACGAGTGAACACCGCGGTAGCCACCGTCTTCAAACGCAATGGCGAGACACCTTCGCCTAGTGCGTGGTAGGCCGCGATACGGCCCTGCATAGCAGCCACCGATGCTAATGGGAACAGGTTCGAGCAATCGCCAGCGGCATAAACATTCGGCACGTTGGTACGCGAGACGCGGTCCACCTTGATGTGGCCAGACTTTTCCATCTCCACACCTAGGCGCTCCAGACCCATATTGGAGGTATTCGGGATGGAACCAATCGACAGCAGCGCATGCGAGCCATGAATTTCACGGCCGTCGTCAGTGATCACCACAACGCCTTGCCCACCTTCACCGTCAGTGCGCTTGATCTCGGAAACACGCGCGTGCTTTTCCAGTTCCACGCCACGCTCGGCCAGCACTTCCTCCAGAGTATCGGCAGCATCGGCGTCGTCATGCGGCAAAATACGATCACGTGAGGCCACCATGGTGACCTTCACATCCAGCTCAGAGAACGCGGAGACAAACTCGGCACCAGTAACACCGGAACCAACCACAATGAGGTGCTCTGGCAGCTCTTCCAAGTTATAAATTTGCTGCCACGTCAAAATCCGTTCACCATCTGGCTGCGCACCCGGCAAAATACGTGGGCTCGCACCGGTGGCCAGCAACACCAGGTCACACGGGATAAGTTCTTCGCGGCCATCTTCTTTATGGGTAGCAGTAACCAGGTGGGTGACGCCGGAAACCATTTCCTCGAAGCTAGCGCGACCGTTAATTACGCGCACGCCCAGCTCTTCCAGGCCTTCGGCGATATCGGCGGACTGGTCATTAGCCAGCACCTGCACACGTTCGTTCAGCGCTTTCACCGAAAGGTTGGTTTCACCAATCCCCTCGTTCAAGCCCATGTCGTCGGCACGGCGCAAGTCAGTTTTAATATTCGCGCCGGCGATAAACGATTTCGATGGAACACAATCCAGCAGCACCGAGTTGCCACCCGGAGCCAGATCATCAATCAAGGTCACTTTGGCACCATATTTAGTTGCCGCCGAGGCTGCTTCATACCCGGCTGGCCCTCCGCCTATGATGACCATTCGCTTTGCGGTGTGAGACACGCGGGCTCCTTACACTCTCATCGAAAATTATGTGCGGTTTGATGTTGTCCGGCCTGCATTTCTCCGGCCTGATGTAGTCGTGGGAACCATCAGAGGGTTAGCAGGATTTGACCTCAGCGGCACGCCCACACACCAGGTTTGGTGTGCAGAACAACGCAGCAAAGATCACATTTAACCCATTCTAACGCGCTTGTTCCTCATAACGCGCAACAATGCCACCAAACAAACGAATGCCGACGGCCAACGAGCGCTCATCCGGGTGGAAGTTTCCCTGATGCAGGTCCTGCATTTCGCCGGTACCCGACCAGCACCCCAGGCGCGCCATAGAACCAGGAACGTGTTCGAGGTACCAGGAAAAATCTTCCCCTCCCGACGATTGCGGAGCTTGCACTGCCGCCTGCGGATCAATGCCGGTCACTGCCTCTGCCAGCAGGGCCGTTGCCACCTCGTCGTTAAGCACAGGTGGTACACCTTGGTCATGCGTAATGGCGTAATCCACCCCGGTTGGGGCCAGGATCTCACCGACGATTCCTGATAATTCCCGACGCAGCCAACGCCACACGCTGATATCCGCGGTGCGCAACGTGCCCATCACTGAACCTTGTTCTGGGATCGCGTTCGGAGCAAATCCCGCGTGAATAGCACCAAAGACTACGACGGTGCCGGTGCGCGGATCCACTCGGCGCGAAAGCACTGCTGGCAATTCCGTCACCAATTTGCCCAGTGCGTAGACGACGTCGCTAGTGAGATGAGGGCGGGAAGTATGCCCACCCGAGCCAGAGACTGCAATTTCAATAACATCTGAGGCCGAGGTAATCGCACCCGTACGGATTCCGATCTGGCCAACTTTCAATTTGGGTTCTGCATGCACCGCGTACAGCGCCGAGACCCCTTCGAGTGCACCCCATTCAATCACATCAACTGCGCCACCAGTCATAACTTCTTCAGCCGGCTGGAAAATTACCCGCACGCCAAAGCTCAAAGCACCGGGATAAGCACTGATCAACTGTCCCAAAGAACACGCCAAGCCCAGCGCAATGGTGGTGTGAATGTCATGCCCGCAAGAATGCGAAACCCCATCAATCTGCGAAGCGAATTCCGCACCGGTGAGCTCTTGAATGGGCAGCGCATCAATATCAGCACGGAAGGCTATGCGACCTTTACCGTGGTCCTCACCGACGTCGACATAAAGTCCCGTTTCTGGGAATCGGTGAGGGTGCAGGCCGTATTCTTCCAGCACCTGGCATAAGAAATCCGTGGTGGCGTATTCCTTGTGGGATAGTTCCGGGTTACGGTGAATGTGGCGACGCCACCCGAGAACCTCGTCGTGATGGTGTTCGATCCACTCAGCAACGAACGAGGCAATATCCATCAACCCGGTCCTTTCTTCAGCTATCTAACAGCTAATCTCCAATTGCGAATCTCGCAATTACTCTTGCACCCTACTCTGCACAGTACACAGGCCCGAATTATACGCTGTTATCTTTTCCTGCGACGTTCTCCCGGGGACCGCTTGGGTGGCGTGATTTCCGCTGTTCCTAACGGTTCTGGTGCGGCGAATTCCGGAAGCTCATCGGTGACTGCCCGCGCCAAATACAGCGGGCTAAACGGGGCTGTGTCATGCTCTGCAACGGGCCACCTGCCCTGCAAATGCGGGGTGGTCGCCGCACACGGACCAGCAATCACCTCATCTACCCCGGGCAACAGCACGCCTGGCGGAACATACAGAATCTGTGCCAGCTTGTACACCGTGGACAACACGGGATCAGCAGCTTTAGCTCCAGATTCGTTACGTTCCAGGTTAGAAATAAGGTTGCGCGAAAGCCCCGATAATTGCGCTAACCGGGTCTGCGATAGCCCGCGCATTTCCCGCAAGGACCGCAGATTATTAGCTAGTGCGTGTCCGTAGCTTGTCCAATACCAGCGGTGATATTCCACCATTGCGTATCCTCCCCCGAAAACAACTGCAATGCGCTCCCACTCTAGTATGAGCGGAACCACACGCGCAGCTGCCACGCGGGGTGAGGCTTGGCCTAGGGCTGGCTAGGATTTGCTCGCGTTTGCTGGCGTTGCCGCCAATTCGGGCTAGCGTTCTAGTGTTTTAGCGCTCTAGTGTTTTTGCGTTTGCCTACAGCCCACGGGCACGGGGAATTAGAGATCAATATTGCGCGGACCATACAGGCGATCACCAGCATCGCCAAGCCCAGGAACAATATAGGCGTCGTCGTTAAGCTCCGGGTCAATGGCCGCGGTGACCAGACGCACCGGCAAACCGGACTCCTCGAGGGCCTGCACACCCGGGCGAGCAGAGACGATGCACACCGCAGTGATGTCACGCGCACCTCGATCAGCCAACAGGCGCAGTGAATGCAGCAAAGAGCCACCAGTTGCCAACATCGGGTCGACCAGGAAGACCGTGCGATCGCTCAAATCATCCGGTAGAGCTTCCAAATACGGAACTGGCTCGTGAGTTTGTTCATCCCGCGCCATCCCGATGAAACCAACTTGTGCATCCGGGATCATTGCCAATGCTGGATCTACCATGCCTAGCCCGGCGCGGATGATCGGCACGATAATCGGCGGGTTCGAAAGCCTGGTGCCGGTGGTTTCGGCAACCGGGGTGTGCAGGGCAAACTCGTCGATGTCTAAGTTGCGTGCGGCTTCATACACCAGCATGGAGCCTAAGTCTTTCAATGCTGCGCGAAAAGCTGCATTGTCGCTGCGTTGATCGCGCAGCAAGCTCAAACGCGCGGCGGCCAGGGGGTGTTCTACCACGGTGATATCCATAGTGCCCATGCTATGCCATGGGGCTGGCTTTGTGGCTGCCGGTGGAAACTCGTGGGAACCATTGTGCATTCACCGCTGTCTAATGGGGCATGACGACGTTCACTTTTGCTTATGACCATGCCACTGCTCTATCCCACGACCTAGAAAAAGCCGCAGGTAGCATCCGTGAACCTGCCCCACCAATGGCCGAGCCTTCCGTTGCCGCCAAAGCAGATGGCCAGCAGGGCCAGCAGGAATTCCGCACCGCTTTAGAACGCGCCACGACTATAACTGCTACACATTCGCGCCGGTTAGCACGGCGTTTACAGCAAGCTGCGGATTCTGGTTTCACCATGGTCCGTGATGCCCAATTGGCAGAATCCAGCACGATCGCCGAATCGAATACGCTTGCCGACGCCCTGCCTGGCCGAAGTACCTCAACCAGCGACAATTTCTCTAACCAACACTCCTCTAATGGATAAGGAGGCGGGCTGATGAACGTCTTGGAAACTATCAACCGCATCAGTGAGCTCGCTCCCGCGCAGCTAGGTGATTTTTCTGCACCCATCATGCCGGATGTCTCCGCTGCTGGTGAATTGGCCGCCATCAGTGGTGCGAGCGCTGCGGATATTGAGGCAGCTGCAAAACTGATCGACGGGAATAATCACCACATCGCAGAAATCACCGCCGAGGCACAAGTAGCGATAACTACCACTGCAGAAAATCTATTGGGAATTGGGCACTCCTTTCTCCAACAGGCTGCCCCTGTAGCACTGACAGCACTGCAACCAGTCCCAGGTGCCGCTGCAGGCGCTATCGCGCAGCTTGACGCCCTAGCACGCAGCCACATGGCGGAAGCGGAAACGGCAGCCAACGAGTTGGACGAACAGCTTTCTGCATTGGCTATGCAGCTGCACGGTATCGCCGAAGAACCGTTTGCACTCGATGATGCTTCACCCACTGCAACACCTCCTAGTCCAGCGCAGTACGCCAGCACCGGAGGCAATGGGACTGCTTACAGCCCGGACAATAACGCTGCTTTCCCTGAAGCAAATTTTGTACCAGCAGCACTAGAAACCACCGAAGGAACTGGCGCTCAAGCTGGCACTCCAACTGGCACAGAAACTGATAACCCGACAGACAACGCAACAGATGATGCCAGTGCCGCCGCCGGGCGCGCAGCCGTTGCTGCTGCCCGAAGCCAGCTGGGAACGCCCTACCAATGGGGCGGAACCACACCTGGTGTCGGATTCGATTGCTCTGGATTCACTCAATGGGCCTGGGGCGAAGCCGGAGTAGATATTCCCCGTTTGGCACATGAACAGGCCGTCGGCCAGCAGGTTTCTGTCAATGAATTGCGCGAAGGAGATCTCGCGGTTTGGGACGGGCACGTAGCCATGTATGCCGGAAACGGGGAGCTTATTGAGGCAGGCAGCCCGGTATCTACTTCACCATTGCGGACCAACAACTTAGACATGAATTTTCACGGTTTCTATCGGCCGACGGCTTAGCAACTCAACAGGCCAAAACCACGCCAAAGCCATGCCGAATCCATCGCCTGCCCCACGCGTCACAGAGCCATCCCAGCACCGTCACAGAACCGTTACAGCACACTGTTTAATCGGGTTCGCTAAACTTAGTGCCCATGAATAATCGCGCGATCATCCCGGTTTCTGTTTCATTCAACAGCGGTGACTTTTACACCCTGTGGGCTCCAACCTGGAAGGAAAACGGCTCGCAATGGGAAGCCTTTCTGGGCGACGATGAAAACGTCTTAGTCTTTCCCACTGTGGCAGAAATGCTGGTGTACTTAGAAAACACCACGAAGCACGACCTGCGTGACCACCCGAAGTGGAAGGATTTCGCAGAACTTCCGGAATACCGCGCGCACCCGGAAGACCGCGATCATTATGACATCGTCGGCTTGCCCCACTACCTGGCCGATCGTCCTTCGTATGACGCCGTCGCTACCTCTGCCAAAATTTTGTCGATCACCAAAGCCCTCGGCAATGTCTGCGCCGATGACGACACGATGATTTTCTTTTCTACCCACTCTGTGCTGAATAACGTGCAGCGCGGCGCTGACCACTACTCTGGCGAACACGGCCTTTCCGAGTGGTCTTCCGTCGGCCGAGCGGTGCTCACCAACTGGAAAAAGATCGAATCGAATCTGGCAAATAGCGTGCGCATTGTTGATGTCACCAAAGAATTCGCCAGCGTCGACAAAACCACCATCGAAGATGCCGAAAAGCGCATCGCTTCTTCGAAGGAGCAAGCCGACCAAGAGCACGCCAAGCGGGAGGAAGAACGCAAGCGCGAGGCAGAAGCAGCCGATCCTTATGATTCCTCAGCCTGGGCCGCGGCAGGTATCGACCCAATTAAGATCACCATCGACGGTAAATCTGTGTACACATTGCGGTGCTATGTCGACGGCGTACCGGTGTTTTTGGGGCGTTTTGGCACCATCAACTCCTTCGCGACCAGCCGCCAGTTGTTGCGCTGGATCATCGAAAATGATGAACACGACCTCGCAAAGGTTTCTACGTGGGAAGACATAGTGACTGCCGCCAACGCCGGTGAACTGGATGTCACGGTGCACCGCGATAACTCCTATAGCTTCCAGGGGCTCACTGAGGACATGGAAAAAGGGCCTGAAGCAGTGGACGTGCCACAAATGTCGGCGTGCTACGAACTACTCGCCGATGCAGCAGACTGGGCTGGTGACGATTCCATCAACTCGTATATGCTGGCCAACCCACGTTTCCAGGATTACCTGGGCTATATGCTCGGCTCACAACAAACCAGCGGCTACGTGCCTTCCAAGCCCTACACCGACCACTCGAAAGGTTGGCGCGGCTTGGAAGACATGCTGGTCAAACGCTTCACGAAGTTCTAGTCTGCGTTCTGGCTTGCGGAGCCGTCCTCAGTTACCGCCCCCGTTTCACCAGCTTCTTCCGCTTCCTCAGATTCATTAGTTCCTTCTGGCTGCCGCAATTCTGCGTCAGCCAGTTTTTCATAGCGCGGCAAAATCTGGGTTTCCAGCAGCTGCTGGCGCTCCGGCTCACTCAAGAAACTAGCCGTGACTGTCTTTGCAGTAAGGTCAAAAAACTCTTCGAGCCCATAGCCGAAGGTCTCGGTAAGCGAATTCATGACATCGCTGCAGCTACCAGCATGTAATTGCCCAGCGGAAATGGTGCAGCGAAACCCCAGCTGCTGCAGCAGCGGCAACGGATGATCCGGAAGCTCATCGACGGCTGCCTCTCCCAAAAATTCGTCGGCAAGATCCCACAGCGGAGTCATTTCCGCAGTGATGCCCCTATCGCGCACCCAACTCGAAATCTTTCCTGGCACAATACCGGTGATATCAGCAGAAAAGTCATCCACCAGCGCCAGCGGGCGACCTAAGCGCAACGCGCCTAGCTGTACAGCGGCGCCAACCGCATTAATACCGGCAGTACCGTCGATCGCGAAGGGCAGATAATTTTCACGCAGCTTCGTGCAAGCAGCGGTCAAGGCCGAACCCACAGCATTCCAGGCAGCATCCCCGCGCAGGATAAACACCATCCCAGCAAAGTTGGGATCCCCCTGCGCTTGTACCGCCAGCTCCGTCAATTCGGAAACGGCAGCACCATCGGCACGCGCGCACACTAACAACCTCGCCTGGATCCCCTCGGCAGCCACGGCATCTAGCGCCGTGGCAAAGGCGTCGGCAAGCACAAAATCATCAGTGCAGAAATCCTCCACCACAACACGTAACTCAAGGTAGACGACATTATCCTCGCGATAGCGGCGCACCGTCGACTGGATGTGTTTGGCCAATTGCTCGCGAGATGCCACCTGGGAACCGTCGTCGGTCTGCGTGGGCAAGTATTCATGGATGCTGACTTTCGGCAGCTCAGTGATCAACTGAGAAGCAAAGTTTTTATGCTCTGGGCTAATCGCAGGAGTCTCAATCATGCATACGATGGTACCGTCCGAATTTCGCGGTCTGAGATTCATTGCCGGTGTTTGTGCGCTGAGCCTAAACACTGTGTTTGCTAAGACAATTGGTTCACCCCGCCTACGGAATAAGCAACGCTGCCGGTCGCGCGGAGTAGAATTATCGGCTGTTATGAATGAGAGCAAACCCGGCCGCCGTGCCATTGTGAGATACAGTTCAACCTGTTGCGCGAATCTTCTGGTCGTCGGCATGGCCACAGGAGCAGCCACGCTTGGCATTGGCGCTTTTGGCTCCGCGTCCCCACACGCTGCCGCAACCCCGCACACTGAGGCGGCCCCGCTGCTTCACGCGCAACAGGAAGAACCCACTCCACTGGAAGGCCCCGCTCCAGCCCCAAGCGAGGCCGACGAGACGGCTGCTCCGGAACCACTCAGCCGCGAGGAAGCACCCGATACCAGCTCGTGCCCGAACCGTGTCCATCCACCACAAGCGCGCACCACCTCTGAGGCTGTCGCACCCGGTCAGCCCTCTCCTACCCCATTACCGCCACTGGAGAAACAAAACTGCGGGGTAAGTACCGCTCCCGGATTTCATGTCGACGAATCCGTCTTGGCGTCGGCCTGGTTGGTTGCCGACATCGATTCTGGCGAGATCATCGCACAAAAAGATCCGCACGGACGCTACCGCCCAGCCTCGATTATCAAAGCATTGCTGGCATTGGTCGCCATTGCAGAGCTGGACCTGGAAAAGACCGTGACCGTCTCGCAGGAATCTGCCGATCAAGTCGGCTCCCGAGTAGGCATCGGCGCCGGTGGCGAATACACCATCGAACAACTGCTGCACGGTTTGTTGCTGGCATCGGGTAATGATGCCGCGCACGCTCTGGCACAGGAACTCGGCGGCGACGAAGCGGCGCTGCGCAAGATCAATAAGCTTGCCGACGAGCTCGGAACCACAGACACCTACGCCGCGAGCTATTCCGGTTTGGACGTGGCCGGAAACTCAGCCTCAGCCTATGACCTGGGGTTGATTTATCGCGCGGCCTACCAAAACCCGACTTTTGACCGCATCGTGAACACCGAATTCATTGCCTTCCCAGGCTTCGACGAGCACGAGGGATTCGAAGTATGGAACGACAACCACCTGTTCATGAATGATCCGGACGGGATGGGCGGTAAAACTGGCTACACCGACGATGCCAACCATACCTTCGTCGGTGCACTGAACCGTGATGGTCGGCGATTGATGGCGGTAATTCTCGATACCACCGTCGACAAGGCCCGCGCGTGGGAGCAGGCGCAGAAGCTATTGCACTCGGGATTCTCTGTGGCACCGGGCACGAATATCGGCATGCTGCAACCAGTCGCCAATGCAGACACCGAACCCACCCTGACACAGGGGGCTAGTCCAGCACCGCAAAATTCCGATGATGCATCGCCAGATAGCGCAGACGCGGACAATGCCGGTACGAATGCTGAACCCCACGAAAAGACGATCTTGATTGTGGTGCTGGCTGTCATCGCCGCTGGCGCCGGAATTGCGGCAATAGCTGGATTTATCTTGCGCAGGCGTTAAGCTCTTTGCCACGGACAACTCTATATTTTCCCAAGATAGCAATTGTTCGGGAAAACGTTATCCAGACGTTATTTTGCCTTAAAGATCCGTCGGAGCGCCCAACCACCGGCGGCACCCAAGCCTGCACCGGCGCCCAGCAGAGTGCGGGTCGATGGACGCTTTTTCACCTCGTGGCGTACTCGGATCACGGCTGGTTCAGGAACCGGAACCTCTTCCGTGGCACGAGCCTGCTTGGTGGTGGCGGTAAACGCAGAAACGTAGAGCACCACACGCCAGATCAGATACAACACAATCATCAAAGCGATGATTGGACCGAAGATTGCACCAGTTGGGCTACCAGTAGCCGAAGACAGAATCACGGTAAACAGCTGCTTGATTACTTCAAAAACAAGTGCGCCAAGTAATGCTCCAATGAAGCCGGCTTTCTTCGGTACCTTCTTACGCGGCAGAATAACCACCAGCCACCACATGACCAGGAAGTTCGCCAGAATACCAATGAACAACGCAGAGAAGAACAGAATATAGTTCAACCCTGGCATCACATCTTCTACATGAAGCCATTCCAAAATGGTAAATACAATACCGGAAGAACCCGCGGCGGTGATACCAAAAGCAATGATAAAGGCGAGAATCAGACCAACTAAGCCCAGCAAATCATTAATCTTCTTGACGACGAAGTTGGCCCCGTCGTTCGGATCCATATTCCACATCGCTGAAATACCGGCACGCAGATTGTGCATCCAGTTCAGACCGGTCCACAGCGCAGTCAAACCACCAATACCGGCGACCGCACCACGGCGTTCGACCGCGCCTTCCAGGATCTCGTTGGCGATTTCGCCCATCTGCCCTTCCAGAGATGCCGTGATCTGATTCTGGAAGCTAGCAAAAAGCTCGGGACGTCCTGCCAGAACCTGTGCAGCCGCAGCGACGATCAACATGGCGATCGGGAAGACCGCCAGCACCGAAAAATAAGTAATACCGGCGGCAAACTGATTACCGCCCTGCGCACCATAACGTTCGACGGTGCGCATAACGTGGTCGAAAAAGTCCGATTTTTGGCGCATCTTGTCGACGAAACCGGGCTCGTCTTCTCGAACTCGCTCGATGCCGTAGTTATCGTGGTTTTTCTCGTTTGACTTTGTGGTGGTGGCTGCCACTTCAGTGTCCTTTAGGTTGGTGTTGGTCGTGCATTCAGGCGGGTTGTCACATATGTGTTGTCACAGACGTGCACTAGCCAGCGCTGACCTACGTTGGCTAGTGCAATCTTAGACTGCCCTGAATTTTCTCTGTGAGAGCTGCTTGTTCACTCTAACGCATCCTGGACTAGCGTATCTTCGCTGGCAGGAAACCCACCTTGTCGTAAACGTCGGCAAGCACTCCAGCAGCCACTTCCCGGGCGCGCTCGGCTCCATCGGCAAGAATTTGGCCCAACTGTGCGCGATCATCCATGAGTTCGTCGTAACGAGCACGCAGCGGAGTGGTGAATTCTTCCAACGCGTCCGCAGTATCGACCTTTAGATGGCCATACCCTTTGCCCTCGTAAGAGGCGATCAGCTCGTCAACAGAAGTGCCGGTAAGCGCAGACTGGATGGTCAGGAGGTTGGACACCCCGGGCTGCTGCTCACGATCAAAAGCAATAACGCCGCGGTCATCAGTGACCGCTGATTTCAGGCGCTTCGCCGAGGTCTTCGGCGGATCCAGCAGGTTAATCAACCCCTTCGGATGTGGAGTGGATTTCGACATTTTGATCGTCGGATCCTGCAAATCATAAATCTTGGCCGAACCTTCTGGGATGAACGGCTCGGGAACCTCAAAGGTGCTGCCAAAACGGGTGTTGAAACGTTCCGCCAGGTTACGGGTGAGTTCCAAATGCTGGCGCTGATCTTCACCAACCGGTACGCACTGCGGACGGTAAAGCAAAATGTCAGCGGCCATGAGCATCGGATAAGTAAACAAGCCCACCGACGTGCGCTCCTCGCCCTGCTTAGCGGACTTATCTTTAAACTGCGTCATGCGTGCAGCCTCGCCGTAGCCAGTCAGGCACTGCAGCACCCAATTCAGCTCAGCATGTTCCGGCACATGCGACTGGATAAACAATGTGGAACGCTCCGGATCAATCCCCAAAGCGATCAATTGCGCGACACCAGCGAAAGTACGCTCGCGCAGCTGTTTCGGATCCTGCTCCACCGTCAATGCGTGCATATCTGGGATGAAATAAAACGCGTCGAAGTCATTTTGCAGCTCAATCCACTGCTTGAGCGCTCCGAGGTAATTACCCAGATGATACGAGTCTGCGGTTGGCTGAATGCCAGACAGCACGCGTGGTTTGTCGGTTGTAGGCACCGATGCAGTCATCTTCTTATCCTTTACTGAAAAACGAATGGTTTCTGGCACGCAAAAACCCTGCTGGCGGGAGTGCAACCAGCAGGGCGCGAAGCTAACGGTAGCTAGTGGGTATTCAGCTAAACCTTGCGCGAAGTTGGATCATAGAGATCCAGCGCAGTGGCGAAAGCAGCAACGAGGAACGCGCCGCCTACACCCATGGTGATACCTGAAACCAGCCCTGCCATGGAATACTGCACGTTCAGGTACCAGACAATCGAACCGGCCAAAATGGCGATGCCGATGATCAGCCAGGATAAAACGCGAATCATACTGAATTCTCTTTCCGCTCAGCGTCAGAAGTTAAGTTCCTTTTATGCTAGCAGGTTAGTCGCTTTCCGACGATTTTGGCTGCTTATTATCAGGGTTCTTAGTTTTCTTCGAGGCCTCCGGTTTGATCCCCCTAGCAACCTTTGATTTCGCTTTCCGCGCGGTTTCGCGCACAAACTGCGCCGATAGGCGCAGGCGCGGATCCACCGGCTGGTTTTCGTCGTTATACGCGAAAATTGGCATGGACTTGTTGTACTTCACTGCCCACATGCGCACGGCAAAAGTCACGATCAGCCCCGCGGGAATCACCACTGCCGGTGGGGCACCTAATTGTTCCAAGACCATATAAGTCACCGAGCCGATCAGTGCGCAGGCTGCATACAAATCGCCCATGAATACTAGCGGCACACGGTCGCTTAAGATATCGCGCAAAATTCCGCCGAAGACACCGGTACAAATCGCGGCCACGATAGCGATCAATGGCCCATGGCCTTCCGACAACGCCACCTGGGTACCCAACACCGTGAAGGCGGCCAACCCCACCGCATCAAGCGCCAAAAAGAGCGAACGGAAATAGTGCATGAAAAACGACAGCGAAACAGTGATCGCCGCAGCTGCCAGTACGACAATCAAATACACCGGATTTTCCACCCACACCAGCGGGTAATGCCCAAGTAACACGTCACGCACTGTTCCCCCACCGAAGGCAGTGATAGCGGCGAGCAGCGAGACGGCGAAAAAATCCAGGCGCTGGCGGCCAGCAGACAAAGCTGCGGTCATGGCCTCTGCGGAAATACCGACGACATATGTCGCGGTCAATAACGTCGTCACGGTCATTGATGCACGTCCTTTACATGAGCTGGAATCGAAGCTGAGGCTGCGCTAGAACGCAGCTGGAGCTCCAAGCCGAACTTAGTGAAATTCCACCAACAACGGCGAGTGATCCGACCAACGTTGCTCGACCGTCGGGGCCTTTTCTACCCAGGTTCGTTGCGCGCGTTCCAGCATGGCGCGAGTAGCAGCCTGATAATCAATGCGCCATCCCGCGTTGTTGTTAAAAGCCTGACCGCGGTAGGTCCACCAGGTATACGGGCCGTCTTGTTCCGGATCTGGGTTGAGACGACGCGCCAGGTCAAACCACTGCGGGTCGGTGGTCGGTTCACGTCGGGTGTGTGCCGAATAATCAACTACGCCTTGATAGTCACCAAGAAACTTCTTCTCTTGCGGGGCAGCATCAGGAAACGCCCCGAAGACGGAATCAAAAAAGGCGCGTTCTTCCGGCAAATGGCCGGAGACCTTTTCATTAGGCTTGTTGTTTTTCAGATCTTGGCTGCGGTGGCAAATATTCCAGTCCCCACCGATGACCATGTTCTCGTGTGCAGCTGCACGCTGGTTCAAAATCGAATCAAATTCATCCAAGAAAGCATATTTTTCGTCTTGCTTAGCTGTCCCCTGCGCGCCGGAAGGCAAATACAGCGAGGCGACGCGGACATCACCAAAGCTAGAACCCAGAGTGCCCTCGATCCAACGACCGGCATTATTAAACGCACTGTCGCCGCCAAAGCCCACCTGGACGTCGGCAAGCGGACTCCGTGATAAAATTCCCACCCCGGCGCGACCCTTGGCCTCGGCATCAGCCACTACCAGGTGCCAGCCAGATTCCAGAGCAGGGGCTAATGCCTTTTCGGTTTGTTCCGGGGTCGCGCGGACTTCCTGCATGAGGACGACGTCGGCACTGGTATTTTCCAACCAGTGATTCATCCCCAGGTTATCGTCGTTACGTTTCTTGCAGGCGGCGCGGATGCCGTTGACGTTAACTGTGGCTATCGTCAGTTGAGGTTCAGACATGGCACCCACTGTATAGGGTGGGCGTCACAGTGTGGAAACTAACCGGTCTTAGTGAACAGCTTGTCCCGTTTTAGTGAAGGACTTGTGGCGCAACCAAATAGTCGGAAACCAAATAACGATTGCAGCAATGGCCAAAGCGGCACCAGCAAGCGATGGAGCGCTGTAGCTGTAACCGGCGGAAATCACCGCACCACCCAGCGCAGCACCCGCAGCATTCGCCATGTTCAGTGCGGAATGGTTCAACGCAGCAGCCAGAGTCTGCGCGTCGCCAGCGGTATCCATCAAACGAATCTGCAGCGATGGCACCAGCGTCGAACCGAAAAAACCTACCAGGCCGAAGTTGATGGTACCTAACCACGGATTCGACGAGGTGAAATAGAACGCAACCAGCACCAGGCAGATCATCGCCAAAGCAAACAGGATGCCTTTTTCCAAGTTCCAGTCAGCAACGCGCCCACCGAACCAAGTGCCCGCAACCATACCAATGCCGTAAGCCATGAGGACCACCCACATCAGTGACGGATCCAGCCCAGCTTGTTCGGTCATCGTCCAGGAGATGTAGGTGTAGACCGCGAACATGCCGCCGAAACCAACGGTGCCCATCGCCAGGGTGAGCCATACCTGGCCACGCTGCAATGCGCCCAACTCCGTACGAACCGAGGTCGCACCCATGCGCACCATGTGCGGCATCAGGTACCACAACGACAGCAGCGTAATAACGCCAACAGCCGTGACGAAAACGTACGACGCGTGCCAGCCAAAGGCTTGCCCCAGCGCCTGTGCTGCAGGAACACCGCCGACGGTGGCAAAGGACAGCCCCATCGAGACAAAGGAAATCGCACGTCCGCGTTCACCCTCCGGCGCCATCGAAGCCGCGGCCAAACCCGCCACCGAGAAATATGCGCCATGTGGCAAACCCGCAAGAAAACGGGCTGCAAGTAAGAATTCATAGCTCGGCGCGATGACCGACAAGAAGTTTCCTGCGATGAACGCACCAACCAGCAGAAGCAGCAACCGTCGCCGGGGAATCTTTCCTGTGACAGCAGTGATCGCCGGCGCACCGATGACGACGCCCAACGCGTACAGGGAAATGATGCGTCCCGCAGAGTCTTCCGTGACCCCGAAATCCTCGGCGATCAGCGACAACAAACCCATGGACACGAATTCGGTAACTCCAATACCGAATCCACCCAGCCCCAGGGCAACCATGACGATATAACGTCGTTTCTCTGTGATCTCAGTTTGCCGTGGCAGGGCTCGACGACGAGGGGCAGAAGCAATCTTGCGCAAATGACTCAGGTGTGGCACGCATGTGACCCTACGCCGAAAAACATGCAGGTGCCTAGTTTCCCGTTTGTTGTGTGTTATGCGCCACGACAACACACGGCGTTGGGCCAGCTTCATGGCGTTTATGGCTGACAATCTTTATGGCCTTTACGGCAGACGATTGCTTTTGTAGGTAACCTGGTACCGCGACATTTTAGTGACGAAAATTTTAAGGAGTCTGAGATGGCGAAGATTATTTGGACCCGTACCGACGAAGCCCCTCTGCTGGCAACCTACTCATTCAAGCCAGTAGTCGAGGCTTTTGCTTCCACTGCGAATATTGATGTTGAAACTGCCGATATCTCCCTGGCTGGTCGTATCATCTCCCAGTTCCCAGAGCGTTTGACTGAAGAGCAGAAAATGGACGACGCCCTGGCACAACTCGGCGAACTGGCTCAGAAGCCAGAAGCGAACATCATCAAGCTGCCAAATATCTCAGCTTCCCTCGTGCAGCTAAAGAACGCCATCAAGGAACTCCAGGAAGGCGGCTACGACCTTCCTGATTACCCAGACAAGCCCGCTAACGCCGAAGAAGAAGACATCCGCAACCGCTATGACTCGGTGAAGGGTTCTGCCGTAAACCCAGTGCTACGCGAGGGCAACTCTGACCGCCGCGCACCACAGGCTGTCAAGAACTTCACCAAGAAGCACCCGCACTCCATGCAGGACTGGCCAACAGATTCCAAGTCCGCCGTGGCCACCATGGATGCCAACGACTTCGCACACAACGAGAAGTCCGTCATCATCGACGGCGACGACGAATTGAAGTTTGTCCTCAAGGCCGCCGACGGCTCCGAAAAGGTACTGAAGGAAGGTCTGAAGGTTGAAGACCGCGAAGTAGTCGACGCCACCTTCATGTCTGCGAAAGCCTTGGATGATTTCTTGCGCGAGCAGGTCGCTTACGCCAAGGAAAATAACCTTCTGTTCTCGGCTCACTTGAAGGCCACCATGATGAAGGTCTCCGACCCGATTCTATTCGGCCACGTGGTACGTGCGTACTTCCACGAAGTTTTTGAGAAGTACGGCGAAGAGCTGATCGAAGCCGGGCTGAATGGCGAGAACGGCCTGGGCCATATCCTGGAAAACCTGGACAAGCTGGACAACGGCGACGAGATCAAGCAGGCCTTCGACAAGGCGCAGGAAGACGGCGCCCCGCTGGCTTACGTCAATTCCCACAAGGGAATCACCGCCTTGCACGTGCCTTCGGATGTCATCGTGGACGCTTCCATGCCTGCAATGATGAAGACCGGCGGACAGATGTGGAACAAGAACGACGAAACCCAGGACGCCTTGGCTATCATCCCGGATTCTTCCTACGCCGGTGTGTACCAGACCGTCATCGAGGATTCCCAGGCGAACGGCCAGTACGACCCAACCACCCTGGGTACCGTTCCAAACGTGGGCCTGATGGCCAAGAAGGCCGAAGAATACGGCTCCCACGACAAGACCTTCAAGATCCCCTCTGCAGGCACCGTCGAGGTGCGCAACAGCGCCGGTGAGGTTCTGATCTCCCACGACGTGGAAGAAAACGATATCTGGCGCGCCACCCAAACCAAGGATGAGCCAATCCAGGACTGGGTCAAGCTGGCTGTTTCCCGTGCGCGTACTTCCGGCATGCCAGCCATCTTCTGGTTGGATGAAAACCGCGGCCACGACGCCACCCTGATCAAGCTGGTGAACAAGTACCTCGAAGATCACGACACCGAGGGCTTGGACATCACCATCATGGATCCGGTCTCTGCCACCAAGAAGTCCGTCGAGCGCATGCGCAACGGTGAGGACACCATCTCCGTAACCGGTAACGTGCTGCGTGATTACAACACCGACCTGTTCCCTATCTTGGAACTGGGTACTTCCGCGAAGATGCTGTCGGTAGTTCCGCTGATGGCTGGCGGCGGACTGTTCGAGACCGGTGCTGGCGGTTCCGCTCCGAAGCACGTGCAGCAGGTTCTGGAAGAAAACCACCTGCGCTGGGACTCCCTGGGGGAATTCCTGGCGTTGGCGGAGTCCTTCCGTCACGAGGCTTCCAAGAACGACAACGCGAAGGCCTCTGTTTTGGCCTCGACGCTGGACAAGGCCACCGAGAAGCTTCTCGACGAGGGCAAGTCGCCTTCCCGCAAGGTAGGCGAAATCGACAACCGTGGTTCTCACTTCTACCTGGCGATGTACTGGGCTCAGGAACTGGCAGCACAGTCGGAGGATTCTGAGCTGGCTGAGCACTTCGCCCCAATCGCGGAGAAGTTCTCCGAAGCTGCTGACAAGATCGATGCCGAGCTTATGGAAGTTCAGGGCGACAGCGCTGATTTGGGTGGCTACTTCCAGCCATCCGACGACAAGGCTTCCAAGGTCATGCGCCCATCGGCTACCTACAACCAGCTGATGGAAGATCTGAAGAAGTAAAACCTCACGAGTAGCTGCGGTGTCTGCGCCGGATATCCGGCGCAGACACACATTTAAAGCTTAAAGCGCCCGAGGCTGGGTTTTGCCTCGGGCGCTTTTTGGTGCCCGGTTGCTCGCGGTTTAGTGCTGGCCGGATAATGACGCGCTGGATAATGCCTGGATACTGCTTGGTTATTCGCGGTTTGGTGCGTTTTTACAAATAGTGCAGCAAAACAGGGGCTTTTTTCGCGCCTATTTGTAAAAACGCACCACTAGCTTCGGCCTACAAAAGTTTTCACCTGGACTTTCGCGGAACCCACGCCCCGCAGCCTTGCTTAACCCACCAGGTTGCGCAACACGTCCCAGAAGGTTCCGACCATCACAACCACACCGATAATGACCACAAACCAGTTGCTGACTACCGGCCGGAAACGATTGAGCGCATCGATGCGGTAGATGGCCCACACTGGCAGCAAGTAAGTCATGAAGCCCATGAAAATACCACCGATCAAGGTGATCATGTCCAAAATGGATGGGTTGATGATCGCCACGGCCGTGACCACGATAAAAACGAACAGGTAGATAGCAATGGCCACGGTGCGTGGTTTGGTATCCCGCATGAGCCTTGGGGCCACAAGTTTGCCAAAGTAACGGGTGCCTTCCACCGTCGCCAGCAGGTGGCCGAAGTAGGACGAGACGATCGCACAGATAACCACGATTGGTGCAATATAGGCCAAGAATTGCGTGCCAGTTTCGTTTGCCAGATAAGACAGCACCGGAATGTTCTGCTCGTAGGCTTCCTCCATGCCATCAGCGCCCAGCGCAAGTGCCGAAGACCAGACGAAAAACATGGTGAAAACCGTCAGCAGCGCGGTAGCAATTAGGACGATCTTCGACGATTGCTTTTCGGCGTCGTCGCCGTAAAAGCGCTCTGTATCCAGCACGAACTGCGAAATTGCCGCCAGGAAGCTAAACGAAAACACCAACACGGGCATGATCAGGATGATATCGCCAAGGTTAGCGACGAAACCGTCGGCGCTGTAGTGGTAGAACGAGCTGAAATCCCATTGCGGGATCAAATACAGCGAGACAGCGGCCAGCGCCACGATCAACGGGTAGATCACAAATTGCGCGACTAGCAACGCAGCGTTGCGGCCCAAGGCGAAGCCGAGTGTCATCAAGCCAACGCAGAGCGTCGCCAAGATTGGGCGTGAGATTTCTGGTCCGTTCAGCTGGTTTTGGATGAAGCTGTCGACGGTGTTGGTGATGGAAATGCCGTAGATCATGACGATCGGGAACACCGTGAACCAGTAGATCAGAGCGATCAGAATACCGATGTTTTTGCCGAAGAAGCCCGTGACCACTTCCAGCACGTCTTGGCCTTGTTGCGAGGAGCCACTGAGCATGCGCGCGTAGGCACGGTGTGACAGAAATGCCATGGGGCCGATCATGAGTGTGGCCACCAGCAGCGGCCAGAAACCGAAACTACCGGCGTTAATAGGTAAGAAAAGGATACCGGCACCTACGGCAGTACCAAACAGCGCCAGGGCCCATTTCGCATTGTTGGGCTTTTCGCCACGGACGTCCTGATCGTGGCCAGGATCGGTTGTTGTCCCGGGGTCGCCAGCTGTACCTTGGCCGCCTGCGGTTTCGGTTTGCGCTGAAGCGGGAGTGTGTTTTTCGCTCACGAGCTGGAGCCTTTCCGTCGTCAAGAATGATTATTAATAATCACAGATTGTTGAGCAGTCCACACCATTATGTCAGCCACATCACAAGAATGGAAAACCAGATCTGAAACACAGCTACATCAGCTACATCTGACTTGCCGACGAACACCGCCGCGGAAGCAGAATATAATTCTATAAGTAGACAGCTCTGTTCATCTAGACTGTGTGAAGCAAGTTACCGTCCACGTCGGAAAGCGACAGATATGCCTCACACCACGCCTTTTGGCCCAACCTCCACGCTGAACCACGCCAGCATCGGCGAATTCCGCACGGAAGCTGGCGCCATGATGGATGAGGTCACGCTGGGATATCACGTCTTTGGAGCTTTCCGGGGTGAGTTGGACGGACCCAATAACGTCATCCTGATCGAGCATGCCCTGACTGGCTCCTCCGACGTCGCGGATTGGTGGGGTGAATTGCTCGGCCCCGGGCGAGCTCTCGATACTTCGCGCTGGTGCTTCATCTGTGTCAATGCGCTGGGCGGCTGCCACGGTTCCACCGGCCCATCCAGCATTGCCTCCGACGGCCGGGCATGGGGTTCGCGCTTCCCGGCAGTATCGATCCGGGATATTGTCGCCGCGGAACGTCGGCTGCTCGACAAGCTCGGGTTGGAAAAGGTCCACGCCGTTATTGGCGGCTCCATGGGCGGTGCCCGCGCGCTCGAGTGGTCACTACTCTACCCAGAAATGATGGATGCGGTATGCATCCTGGCGGTATCCGCCCGTGCTTCTGGTTGGCAGATTGGCATTCAGTGCGCACAGATTTCCGCCATTGAGCGCGACATCAACTGGCACGGTGGCGACTACCACGACACCGACGACTACCCTCTCGAAGGTCTGTGCGCCGCCCGCCGGATCGCACACCTGACTTACCGTGGCGAGCAGGAGATCGACGAACGCTTCGGCTCCGATGCGAACGAAGGCGAAAACCCCTTCGGCGAATTCCGTGACCCTACCCAGCGCTTCGCGGTCAATAGCTACCTGGAATACCAGGGCATCAAGCTGTCGGAACGCTTCGATGCCGGTTCCTACGTCGCACTCACCGAGGCGCTTAACCGGCACGATATTGGGCGCGGGCGTGGCGGTCTCAATCGCGCCCTCGGACGTTCGACCGTGCCGACGATGATCATTGGCGTCGACACGGACATTTTGTACCCATATCACCAGCAGGAACATCTCTCGCGGAATATTGGCAACTTCTTGGGCATGGCGAAGATTGTCTCGCCGGTTGGCCACGACGCGTTCCTAACGGAAACCCGGCAGTTAGATCGCATTTTCCGGAAGTTTTTCAAGCTATCCCTGCCGGAGCCCTACAGTATTTAAACTTGCCCGCCCTGGTCGGTCTATCCGCCATGGGGCTCCGCGGGTGTGCGAATATTCATTAATTAGCAAACATATTCGACAATGTGGGGCTGTGTGTGCAGCAGCACCCTATTCTTAAGTTATGTCGTTGCCACAGCAGTCTTATTTAATTAACCTCCTTACTCGTACTTACATCGCCGCCCACACAGATTCGGGAAGCTTCCACAAGGGATCAAAAATTGATTCCACAGCAATTTCCGGCCACACAGTGACCGACAAATCTATTAAAGCTTTCGTGCAGGGATCGGCAATCCATCCCTATGAGGTGCACATCAAGCTGGTCGAAGGAACGCCCATCACCTATTGCACCTGCCCTGTGCAGCACCAATGGTGCAAGCACTGCGTCGCCGTCGGTTTACGCAGCATCGCATTATTTCAAGCGTCTGAGGATCGTTTCCTAGAAAACTTCGTCGACACCGCGAGCCCTAGTGAAATCGTTAGTGCATTCCGGAAAATTTTTCAGTGGGAACCACAGGTCCAGCTCCCGCTACAGCTACATGTCTTGGCGCATACTGGCACGACCGTGAGCATTTCGGAGTTTCTCGAAGATCACCTTGGCAAAGCCATTGGGAGCTTTCTGCCGCCGCGGTGGACAGAAAGCAGCCCGCCATCTGGGGCTGGTGCGCACTCAAGTCTGAACGCGGGCGTCGGCAAGCGCGAACAAACTGCTCGGTTTGAAGAAATGATGGTGATTTTTCGGCATTTCCTTGACCATGGGCATACAGAATTGATGCTTCCGTACCTCGAGGAATTCATAAAGCAACTTGCCAGCAACCGTACGCTGAGCCTGGCAGGAAGTAAGGCTGCGAAAAATACGCTGAACGATGCTCTTGCCCTGCATTTATCCGCAGCCAAGGCTGTGGTGAGCTCAGCGAATGCGTCTGCTGGGGCGGAAATCGCGCGGTGGATAACCTGGACCTATTTTTTCAGCGAAGATATTACGCCACGTCTGCCCATCTACGCTGCCGAGAAAGCACTGGGGCAGGCGAGCATAGACTACTGCGTGAATTTCGCGTTCTTGGCAGAAGGCTACTACGGCAAAGACCACCCGCGTCTGTGGCCGTACCTGCGCGACGTCATCTCGATCACGGCACCGGCGCAAGCGAGTGCGATTACGTCGTACGCAGCAAGTTTGGGCTTGCCACCACACAACAACGCTGAGTCACAACAACACAGCCGCCAGTGAGGTTCCCGGCAGGTGTTAGGATCACCAACATGCCTGAACATGCACCGGATACACCACTGCCCCATCACATCGTAGTGATGGGGGTTTCTGGGAGCGGGAAGACCACCGTCGGCGCGGAACTGGCAAACCTTTTAGGGCTGGTTTACCTCGACGGGGATGATTTTCACCCGCAAGCCAATATCGACAAAATGGCCAGCGGCATCCCGCTTGACGACGCCGACCGCTGGCCGTGGTTGCGACGCGTCGGCAATTGGCTCGCCGAACAAGAACACGGCGCGATCGTTGCGTGCAGCGCGTTGAAGCACAGCTACCGCGAGGTATTGCTCTCTGAGTGCCCGGGCACCGTGTTTGTGCACTGCACAGGCTCACGCGAACTGCTGGAGCAACGCATGCTGGAGCGCACTAAGCATTTCATGCCGGCGCATTTGCTGGACTCGCAGCTAGCTACTTTGGAGCCGCTGCGTGCCGATGAACCCGGCGCGAGTTTTGATGTCGCCGAACCACCAACCCTGGTGGCGGAGGCAATGAAGGACTGGATTACAGCGCGCTGACGCCGTAGATCACCATAACCAGAGCGAAACCGATAATGGAGATCAGTGTTTGATTCACCGTCCAGGTCTTCAGAGTAGTCGCGGTATCCATGCCCATCAGTCTGCCCACCAGCCAGAAGCCAGAATCGTTGACGTGGGAGGCAATGACGGAACCGGCGGCCGTCGCCAAGACGATCAGTGCTAGCGCGACTTCGGAGTAATCCGCGGCAGCCACGCCCGGTGCCATCAGGGCTGCGGCCGTCGTCAAGGCGACAGTCGCCGAGCCTTGGGCAACGCGGAGTGCGGCAGCAATCAGGTAGGCGGCGAGAATCAACGGGATGCCCATGCCTTCCATGGATTCGGCGAGCGCGTCACCAATGCCCGAGGTACGCAATACGCCACCGAACATGCCGCCAGCGCCGGTGATCAGCACGACGGAACAGATAGGACCGAGCGCGCCGTCCATGGATTTTTCAATGGCTTCGCGGCTTACTCCCCTACGCAACCCCAACACAGCGATGGCTACGAATGCGGTAATCAGCAGGGCGATTGGGGTTTGTCCGAGGAAACGTAGGAACTGCACAAGCCCAGAATCACCGTCGATCCAGCCTGCGGTGGCGGCGGTGTTCGCGCCGGTGTTGCCGAAAATCAGGAGCATCGGCAGCAGCAGGATCGTAGCGACGGAACCAGCGCCCGCCGGGTTCTTCGGAGCCTCGGAGCGCGCGCCCAACAGCAAATCAGGTACCGGCAGCGGGAATTTGCGGCCCAGGAACTGCCCCCACACATAGCCAGAGATATACCACGTCGGCAAGGCGATAAGCAGGCCGAACGGCAAGATCAGCCCGATATCCGCATTGTAGAATTCGGCAGCTGCTACCGGCCCTGGGTGCGGTGGCAAGAAAACGTGGGTGACAGAAAACGCGCCGGCTGCCGGGATGCCGTAAGCCAGAATCGGGCCGTCCAGGCGTCGTGCGACCGCAAAGATGACCGGCAGCATAACGATGAGCCCGGCGTCGAAGAAAATGGGAAAGCCCATCAGCAGCGATGCCACACCCAGGGCAAACGGGGCACGCTTTTCACCGAATTTACGCACCAGCAATTCCGCCAGCGACTGCGCGCCACCGGAGTTTTCTACCAAACGACCAAGCATCGCCCCCAGACCGACCAACAAGGCCACCGATGCCAAGGTGGAGCCGAAGCCGTCGGTCATGGTCGGGACGACGCCTGCTAATGGGATACCCGTCGCCAAGGCCGTCAGTGCGGAGACGGTGATCAGGGTGATGAACGCGTGGATGCGGAAATAAATCACCAGCACCAAAATCGTTGCGACGGCTGCCGCGGCGATGGCTAAAAGCGGTGCTGTGCCCAGTGTGGGCTCCCAAGTATCCATTGGTGACATTGGTGCAACTTTCTACTATTTGCGGCGCACAACTAACTACACCGCACAACTAACTACCCAGTGCGTCGACTGAGGCGGATAAAAACATCAGCGCTGCCCCGGCAACAACGCTGAAAGCGGCGTCGAACCGGCGCGAACGCACAGCAAAGACGCCCAACTTCGCAGAGTCACAGGTCAGGCGCAGTGCTGCCAGCCAGAGCATCGCCACGCCCAGGGCAAACGTGGCTCGGCGCCAATGATCCGCGAACAAAAACCACGCGGCGGCGGCCAGCAGCACGATAAACGCAGCCATGCCAGACCATTGCAACCAACCAGGCACGCGGGAGGCAGCCAGGTTCAGGTCGTGTGGGTTGGCCAGGCCGCTGCGGTCTGCCTTCTTTTGGCGGGTCGTCAGGGATTGCGCACCGCCAGTGACTGGTTGGCCAGTGCGACGCCCAGCCTGGTGCGAGTGTGGTTTATCCGGCATGCAATTCTGCGCGCTCCACCACGTTGTGCACCAGGAAGGCACGGGTCAGCGGGCCCACGCCGCCGGGGTTGGGCGAGACCGCACCGGCTTTCTCCCAAACATCGGGGGCCACATCTCCGGCGAGTTTGCCGTCGACACGCGAAACGCCCACGTCCAGCACTGCAGCACCTTCTTTCACCATGTCTGCGGTGAGCATATGCGGCACGCCGGCAGCCGCGATGATGACATCAGCAGCTTTGGTTTCTGCGGCCAGGTCTTTGGTTCCGGTGTGGCACAGGGTGACAGTGGAGTTTTCGCTGCGACGCGTCAGCATCAGACCGATTGGGCGGCCCACGGTCACGCCACGGCCGATCACCACAACTTTTGCGCCATCAAGCTCGACGCCGAAACGGCGGAGCAGCGAAATGCAACCATTCGGGGTGCATGGCAGAGGCGCGTCCTCGTTGAGCACCAGCTTGCCCAGGTTCACTGGGTGCAGGCCGTCGGCGTCCTTTTCGGGGTCGATACGCTCCAGCACCTCGTTCTCGTTGAGGTGCTTCGGCAACGGCAACTGCACGATATAGCCGGTACAGGCTGGGTCCGCGTTGAGTTCATCGATGACAGCGAGCAATTCTTCCTGGCTGATATCGCCGGGCAGGTCACGACGGATCGAGTTGATGCCCAGAGCTTCACAGTCGCGGTGCTTCATTTTGACGTACCTGTGCGAGCCTGGATCATCACCCACCAACACCGTGGCCAGACCAGGGGTAATGCCCTTGTCGCGTAGCTTGTCGACGCGCTTTTTCAAGTCGTCGAAGATTTCGTCTCGGTAGAGTTTTCCATCCAATGTCAATGCAGTCACGGCTACCATTCTAGACTCTTGCCATGGCCGATTTGCATGTTGTCTTTGATAATCCGGTGATCCCCTCGAATACCGGCAACGCGATCCGCTTAGCTGCGGTAACCGGGGCCCACCTGCATTTGGTGGAGCCGCTGGGGTTCAATTTCGACGATAAACATTTGAAACGCGCGGGGCTGGATTATCACGATCTAGCGGATCTGCAGATTCACCCCAACTTGGACGCGTGTTTGGAATCGCTTGGCGACGGCCGGGTGTTTGCCTTTAGCACTGGTGCCAAAACCTTTCACACTGAGGTGAACTACCAGGACGGCGATATTTTGCTTTTTGGCACAGAACCCACCGGGCTGCCTGCCGAGGCGCTAGCGCACCCGCGGATAACCGAGCAGGTGCGCATCCCCATGCTGCCAGCGCGGCGGTCGATGAATTTGTCGAATTCTGCTGCCGTCGCGGTGTTTGAGGCGTGGCGACAGCTCGGCTTTGCCGGTGGAGTCTAGTGAAAAGTCCCCGCCTGTTCTAGTTCGGGCAACGTGCGCTGGCGCAAGTATTCCAGGAGTTCCTCGGCATCGTCTGGGGAAAGATCCGCGCCTACCATGCTCACTGGCCCGCCGACCAGGTCCAGGCGTAAACTGCGCAAACCAAGCAGCGCTTGTATCGGCCCCCTGCGCAACGAGAGCTCTTGGATGTGTGGCTCAGCGACGATGGCAACCTTGCGCCCAATTCGCCCGTGGTGGATGATCACGGCGTCGTCGACAAGCGTGACGCCCTGTTGTTGGTAATCAATCGGCGAGCACCAGCGCGCTTGCTTCGGCGAGGTGTACCGGGGGCGGGTGAAACCGTCTGACCGGGCAAACTCGGCGAGCTGCTCGTCGGCAAGCGGGGTGACCAGCGCGGCAATCTGTTGGGCCTGTTGTTTGCTGCCGACGGGCAGGATCATCGTGGAGCCGGAATCTTTGCCAGATAGTGCGCCATAACCTGCGACATCTACCTGCACGATCCACCAGCCGGTCAGCCGCCACAGGACGGGTTGGCGGATTTCGACGGCATGGATGCGGTTCAGTGGCACTGATTGCCGACGCCTGCTGGTGAGCCCATACGCGATGTCGAGGGACGGCGAGTTGTTCGGCCCGCCGGTCTCGTTGAGCGTGGCGGTGAATTGCCACGCATTGTTGATGTGGCCAAGCAACGCGCCCAGGGCGGCAAGGACGATGACGAAACTGGAGAAGACATTCAGAGCGGTAAACAGCTGAGAAAGCACGACGATAATCGCGATCATGGTGCTGGGACGCAGCACCATTGAGCCGAGCACCCGTCCGGTGGGGATCGGCGGGATGATTACGCGGTTCGGTTGCTCAGCGGCATGAGCCGGATGGGCGAGATCAGGCTTGTGTGCTTGCGCGGCATCACCGGCTGGGGTTTCTACTGACGCGGCTTCCGGTGCACCGGGTTCTGCGATGCCCGAGTGCGCGATATCAGGCTCGGTTGATTTTTCACCACGCACGCGCTGCAGAACTTCCGCGCGTAGGCGTTCTGCTTGTTTCTTGCGCAAATATTCGACTTCAATCACAGAATCCGAGCCGCCGGCGGTCTCGACGCGGACTTTCGCGAGGCCAAAGATGCGAGCAATAAACGGCTCGACGATGTCGACGGCTTGGATTCGGTTGAATCGCGCTGAGCGCACTTGGGTAGAAAACACGCCCTTTTTGCGCGCGATTTCTTCGTCGTCAAGCCGGAAACCCATGGCCCGCCACCAGAAATAAGACAGCCCCACGACAAGTACCGCGATGCCGAGCAGAATCGCGGTGCCAATGAGCAGGTCGGTCAGGTGTTCGCCATCTGCCCAACTGGAGACCGCGTTGATAATCGTCGAGTTAACGTTGACGAAAATGACGACGGCCAAACCAACCAACACCGACCAGAATTCCAGGATCGGGGTGAGGAAGTGCACTCGGTGCCACTGCTGCTGGTTGGCTCGTGCCTCGGCCGGTGGCTGTGCGTCTGCTGGTTCTGCGGCGGTTGGGTGCGAACCGGTGGGGTGTTGCCCGTGTGGCTGAGGGTTTTCTGCTGAACTCATAGGCCGCTCATCCTCTCACGGGCCTTTTCGGACAGGCGCTGCCGCAGCGCGTCTGCGTCGGCAGCTTCTAGCCCGGGGACATCGGAATCGGACGAAGACGAAGCCGTGTGTAGCTTCACGTTTTTTAAACCAAAGATTTTATCGATGGGGCCTGCAGAAACATCCACGAATTGAATCCGCCCATATGGCACGACGGTGAAGGTGTGCCAGATTTTACCGCGGGTGATCAGAAGTTCGTCGTCGGTTTCTTTCCAACCAAGCAGTTTTACCTGCCGTGGAATAAGCCATATGCGAAAGAGGACGAAGACGATTATGACGGCGGTGGCGATCCATAACCAACCGCTCCAGAACACGGCGGCTGCGATGGAAGCACCAATAAATAACACGGCCCAGGGCAGACCTGAAAGATAACGCGCTTTGATCAGTTTCCTCGACACTGGGTTCATGGCAACCCAGGTTACCTTTCGCTGCGCAGCCTTGCGCAAACGTAAAAACAGCCATGCCAATCATCATGACCAACATGGCTGTGCGAAGAGAATGCGGAAGGCAATGCAAAACAAGATTGCGGCTTAGTTACCGTAGCTTGCTAGAGTTCCGCCATATCTATGTTCTTAAACGAACTTGATCTCGGTTTCTTCGACGCGCTTGAAGCCTTCGGTGTGGTCACCGAACAACTGCACGTTGCAGTCCTGGGTGGTGCAGTCGACGCCTTCGCCGGTTGGGGTCGCGCGCAAGGTGACAACAGCGGTGCCATCTTCTTTCATGTCCACGGTGCCACCCTCAGACTTGACCCAAGCCTGGGTGGCTTCGTCGCCATGCTCACCGGTGCATAGTGGTGGACGACCTTCAGAATCGTTTTCATCGTCAGCACAAATAGCGACGTAGTAGCCCTGATCCGGGTTCAGACCAGACAGTTCAATCTGCAGTTCGCTGTCTGCTTCCACACCAGCTTCTGGGTCCGGGGTCACGCGCATTTCAGCGTCAATGGCCTGCATTGCTTTGTCCCCGGCTTCTTTGGCCTTTTCGGTGGCGGATTCAGCAGCATCGCCAGCAGCCTTGGTAGCGGATTCTGCGGCTTCGCCAGCCTCGGAGGTTACCGATGCCGCGGTGTCTTTAACTTCTTCAGAAGAGCAGCTGGCCAGCACCAGTGCGGATGCGGCGGTGATGCCCAGGGCTGCGGAACGGAGCGTACGGCGACGAGAGGTCTTTGTAATAGTCATGAGCACATTATATGCATGATTAGTGTTTGAACAACGTAAGAGTTGCTTTAGAGCTAGCCATCAGGAAATATCTCCACATGTGAATTCCCTGCGCAAAACACTCTTAGCGACGCTTTCTACCACGTGCATCCTCTTAGCATCATGCACGGATGTGGATTCTTCAGCAGACCAAGCAATGGTTACCGAAACGTCAACGGAAACCTTTACGGAAACTGCAACCGCGTCGGCAGAATCCATGGAAGAAGCACGTGCTGAAGACGCAGCGGAAAACCCAGCCGAAGTCAACGCGCACGAGCATTCTGGGCGTGGCAATGGCACGGTGCTCCCGGAACGTTACGACGAACGCTTCCCACGTGCTCAGGAAGCACCAGCAGATCAGCCACCAGCACCAGAGGCTCCGGGGGCGAATCCCGAGATGAACGAACACCCGGTGGCACCGGCGCACGTCGATGCTCCTGCTGCCCCGCCGGCAGCGCCCGGCGGCGAAACGTATTTCCAGAATTGCGCGGCCGCTCGTGCAGCCGGTGCCGCTCCCCTGCACGCAGGCGATCCCGGTTATCGCTCACAGCTAGACCGAGACAAGGACGGCGTAGCCTGCGAATAACGCGGCGCGCGATTACTCTTTGCCGACGGTTTTATCGTCGCCCTTCTCGCCGTCGACGTCCTGGCCATACCCGTCGTCAAGCTTGTATTCGGCAGTCTCTGGCCGCAGATCCAAAGAGGTGAATTCACCAGCCTGCTTGCCACTATCGGAGTTGTTGTCCGCAGGCGAGTCGTTGTTGTCACTCGTTGGTGACTCATCAGCTTTATTGCCCACCAATGAGCTGAGGTTTTGGTTCAAATCACTAAAACCCTGCTGGAACTTGCCCATGTTGTCCATGAACCCACCCAGAATATCGATGGGCAATGGGAACACCACGGTAGAGTTCTGGTCAGCACCCAGCTCCAAGATGGTCTGCAAGTAGCGTAATTGCAGAGCGGCTGGCGCCTTTTGTAATTCCTCAGCCGCTTCACGCAGCTCTTTCGACGATTGCAGTTCACCGTGTGCCGAAATGACTTTCGCACGGCGCTCACGCTCGGCCTCTGCCTCACGCGCGAGGGCGCGCTGCATGAGTTCCGGAATTTCCACGTCCTTGATTTCGACAATCCGAGTTTCTACACCCCAACGGTGTGTTTGACCATTGATGATGCGTCGAAGATCCTCATTGAGCTCATCGCGGTGCGCCAACAAATCGTCCAAACTGGCACGTCCCAGCAGCGAACGCAGCGTCGTCTGCGCGATCTGCGAGGTCGCGACCGCATAGTTTTCTACCTGCAGCACAGCTTTGATCGAATCGGTCACCTCAAACATAACAACGGCATTCACACGCACCGAGACGTTGTCTTTCGTGATGATCTCCTGTGGCGGGATGGTCAACGTAACCACGCGCTGGTCGACGCGTTCCATCTTGTCAATCACCGGGATGATCCAATGCCCGCCCGGTTCCATCAACGGGCGCAAGTGCCCAAACCGGAAGGCCACTCCCCTTTCGTATTGTTTGATTACCTTAAACGAATAGCTGATGATCACCACCAGCACTCCCAATGCCAGCAATGCCATGATCGGCCAAAATACTAGTGCGCTCATGAAAAGTTCGCCTGTGCCTTACCTTTTATGCCTAATGAGGCTTGTGTGTTTTAGGAGTTTTCCACTGGTTTGCTGCGCGACCGACGCTGCGATCGGCTATCCGAACGATAGTGGTGCTTGTATTTTGCAGCAATTACTTCGTCGTGGTTTTCGCCGGTTGCGCGAATGCGCTCGGAGCCGTATTTCTTCGCAAGGCGCGAGACTTCGTCGTCACGCACACCGGCGATGGCTTCTTTCGTCGAACGGTACTTCACGCCGTATTTATCAGCTACGGCTGCATTAACCTCGGCTTCGATATTATCCATCGATGGCAGCTCTTCGGGGAAGTTCGACGGGGTGGACCACAGGTGACGCGCCAAAGGAATAGTGCCACCGACCAGCACGACCAGCACTCCACCAGTCAACACCAAATCTGCGGTCGACGAATGCACAAGCAATGACATGAGTGGCAAAATAAAGCCCATCAACGCCACCGCCAAAGAAACCCCACGGTGGAAACGTCCGGTCTCCGAATGTGGCCACGGGTCAAGCTGACGAGTAACCTCGCGGCCTTTCGCACTGATCGTGCAGGATTGCTTGACCGGGCAGGTGTTGCACACGGTCGGGTTACCCCGGTAACGCATGACGCGGTTTTCTGGGTCGAAGCTGGAAGGCCACAGCCATTGGTCTTCCGGGCACTGCCAAGCATCGTGGGACTCCATATAGCGGAATCCACCTGTCTGATCGCCATTGGTGCGATTGGATGCCGACCGAGCCATCCGGTCAAAGCCCCACGCCACGGCGAGCAAGAACAGACCATAGATGGAACTGAGGATGGTAAATACCGCAGGTAATTCCATTGCTATCTCGCTTGCTTACTTGCTGTCGTCGTCACGCTTGTCGGAGCTGTAGCTACCGCCCCACTTGGTGGAGCTGTTGGACTTGTGCTTATCCAGTGTATCCGAGACTTCTGCGCCCGTGCGGTTGTCGACGCGGCCATGGCCACCGGAGACCAATCCAACCGGAGAGCCTTGGCCTTGTGCTCCAGTACCGACAGGCTCCAGGTTTTCTTCGGATTCCACCTTGCTAAACAGTGGCGTGACCGGGAATTCTTGCTCATCTTCCATCGTTGGTATCTCACCGCTGTGACGCACGGCCTTGAATGCTCCCCAGATCAAGCCAGGAATACCGGCCATGAAGATCACGTCGCCAGGCAGGCGCAGCCATTCGATCAGGGCGTTATCCGGCTGGGTGATGTATCCCAGCGAACGAGCTTCAACATAACCTTCCGCAACCGAGTGGTAGAGCTGCAATGTGCCCAACGGCAGCAGCGAAATGAAGACCATCCACAGCAGGCCAATGTTGAGTAGCCAGAAGCTCCACTGCATCGACTTATCCGACCAGTACTTCGGAGGTGTCAGGTAACGGAGCGCGAACACGCCTAGGCCGACGGCAAGGAATCCGTAAACACCCATCATCGCGCCGTGTGCGTGGTTGGCCGTCAGGGCGGTACCGATCTGGAAGTATGACACGATTGGCAGGTTGACCAAGAATCCGAAGATGCCGGCACCCAAGAAGTTCCAAAAACCAACGGCAACCAGGAACATCACAGCCCAACGGTGTGGGAATGGCCGCTTGCCGGTCGCACGCTGTTTAGATCCAAGCTGCATGAACGTCCAGGCTTCGACGGTCAACAATGTCAGCGGGACCACCTCGGCGGCAGAGAAGAACGACCCCAGCGCCATGTGCTCAACCGGAGTACCGGAGAAATACAGGTGGTGCATGGTGCCGATCACGCCACCAATGGAATACAAAATGATGTCCAAGTAGATGATGCCCAGGGCGATCTTTTCGCGAATAACACCCAGCAACACGAAGACATAGGCAACCATGATCGTCGTAAAGAGTTCCAGGAAGTCTTCGACCCAAAGGTGGACAACCCAGAAACGCCAGAACTCTGCAACAGTCAGGTGCGTCGACGAGCCTGCAAGCATGCCGACGGCGTAGAAACCTGGGATGGTCAGCCCGGAGAAGAAGAACAACCACGGCATGTTCGACTTGTGCTCGGTTTTCAGGCGACCGTGCAGGGTTCGGAAGATCATGAAGATCCATAGGAACATGCCGATGGTCAGCAGGATCTGGAAGAAACGTGGCAGATCCAAAAACTCCCACTGCTGCGACCAAATGCTGCCTTCTGGCACGATGCCGAAGGACGAGAGCCATTCAAAGGCCATGGAACCGAAGACGACAAAGGCGATGGCGCCCAGCAGAGCCCATGTCAGCCAGCTTTGTTTTTTAGGTTCGCGGCGGGCAATGAATGGTGCCAGGAAGATACCGGCGGCCAGCAAACCACCGGCAGTCCACAGCAGGGATAATTGCAGGTGCCATGTACGCGCGACGTTGTACGGCAAGATTTCTTGCAGCGGGATTCCGAAGAAGCCTTCGATTTCCACGCGGTAATGCTGTACTGCGGCACCCAGCAGCGCTTGGATGAGGAACAGCAGCATGGTGACCAGAACGAACCAGGCAACCACTTTTTGCGATTTGGACAGTTTTACTTCCCCGGGTTGTTTGAAATCGAGGTTTGGGGTCTCTTCAGCGTGCCAGCCAATCTGGCGCGACCAGCGGCCGTAGATGGCGAAGATCAGACCGATACCACCGATCAGTGCAATTAGAGAGAGCACCGACCACACAACTAAGTCAGCCGTCGGAGTGTTGTTCACACGTGGCTCTGCTGGCCAGTTGTTTGTGTAGGAATAATCATGGCCTGGGCGTTCTGCAGCAGAAGCCCATGCGGTCCAAGCGAAAAAGCCGGTGAGGTCGTGAATTTCGTCTTCGTTGTTGATGAACTCCTTCGGCAGACCGTGAACATCGGAGTTAGTACCGAAATAGTCCAGGTAGTGTTTTTGCGCTTCTTCGAATGCCGAGATTTGGTTCGGGGTCCACTCCAGCACACCAGTTTGTTCGTCGAACCGGTTGGTGCGGAATTCCTCGACGATGGCTTCATCTTCCGTTGACTCCGGCGAGATGAAGCCTGGGATACCGTTTGCTGAGTTCTGCTCTTTGGCGTGCTCAGTGGCCATGCGCAGGTACTCCGCGGTGAAATCAGGGCCCAGGTATGCACCGTGCCCCATCACAGAGCCATATTGTTGCAGGCCGCGGGCCTGGAATAATTCCTGGCCATGGGTGATCTCTTCAGAAGTCAGGATGGTCTCACCGGACTCCTGCGAAACAATCTTTTCTGGCTGCGGCATGGAGGCATCGTAAGTTCGATACGCCAAAAAGCCCATGACGAAAAAGCCGAAAAGCATGGTCAGTGCAACACCTTGCACCCATGCACTATTGAATGCGAGGACCGGCTTCGACCGATCTTCTGTGTCCTCTGCCAAGGACGCGCGCTGAACTTCAGACATGATGACCCAAATCCCATCTATAAGACTTCGCACAGATAACCTGTGTACAGTCCTATAAATACCTCATAAAATAGTCGGAAAATAATTCATGACCGGCGGGGTTACTAATAGGTTCCTTCAAAAGATGTAGGTCGATAAACAGCCAGTTGAGCAAGCAGTGTGATTGTTGTGGTGCGGTAAAAATTGTCTCCAAAACGCTCCCCCATTAAAATTAAAACCATGTCCTTCAAGGAGCACACGAAAAAGAATTGGCTGATCACTTTCTTCGCTGCAATCTTCGCAGCCTCGGTCGTGGTCATGATCTTTTTCGACGAGCCGCGCAATACCGTGGTGATCTCTTTGGCATTCGTGGCATTTGCAGTGCTGAGTTTTCTGCTCATCCTGGTGATCTGGCTGTGGCTATCCAACCGGAAACAACGCGTGCAGGGTGATGGCACGCAAAGTAACTCGCAGCGCGAACAGGACAAATCTGCCGTGAGCTAGGTAGCGAATTACATGCACTCTTGAGCCTGATCGCGGTGGCTAACTCGCACCACACCGTAGGCTTGTGGCATGAAGCAATCGCTTATCGACGCCCACGAGATTCTTGCCGACGCCAAACAGGTGGAAGTGTTTACTGGCGCGGGCATGAGTGCGGATAGTGGGATCGCCACTTACCGGGATGCGCAGACCGGCTTGTGGGAGAACGTGGACCCGCAGGCGATGGCTTCGATCGATGCCTGGCATCGCGATCCAGAAACCATGTTTGCCTGGTACTTATGGCGCGCACACTTGGCACAACGCGCCGAGCCCAACGCCGGACACCGCGCCCTCGCAGCAGCACGAAAAGTGACCGTGACAACGCAAAACATTGATAATCTGCATGAACGCGCAGGCAGTGAAGATGTTGCCCACTTGCATGGTTCTTTGTTCGAATTCCGCTGCACGGATTGCGCAACGCCTTATCGTGAGCAGATTGCCCTGCCTACCAGACCAGTGGACAAGATTACGCCACCAGAATGCAGGGAGTGCGGTGGGCTCATTCGGCCGGGCGTAGTCTGGTTTGGCGAGCCGTTGCCACAAAATGAGTGGGTAAAGGCGGAACGTCGGATGTCCACGGCGGACGCGCTGCTCATCGTGGGAACTTCTGGGGTGGTCTACCCTGCCGCCGGGCTGCCTGTGACGGCGTATAGGCGTGGTATTCCGATCGTGGAGGTCAGCCCACAGCCGACGGATTTATCACAGCTAGCCAGCGTGATTGTCACAGCCACCGCTGCGGAGGCTCTGCCCCGCATCCTCAGTGGGAGGATCACTAGCAATCCGTAATCTGGTATTCAGGAAGACAATGGGCTACAAAGCACCAATGGGTCACAAAGCACCGTTGTGTCGAGATGCCCCGATCACGTCAACCAATGGAAACGCTTAGGACACCTACTATGAATCATGCCAGGTCAATATGTGTTTACACACTAATCTCCAGAGCATGGGGCCACTACTTTGTCGAAGGCCCGTGGCATCTGCGAGACCAACTTGCATTCGAAACCCATTCACTCTTGTTCAATATTATCCAATTCTCCGAGGAGGTAACGGGAAAACTAGGCAAGACCGCTCTCAAAAAAGCCTACGATGCTTATAAAGCCGCATTTTTTGACCCCCGCTACCAAGCAGCAATACAGCGGTGCATCATACACGCAAAAATATCCCAAATCGCCACCCAAATTACACCATTTCTACACCACCACCTATATCTACAACCCGAAATATTCGACGACGACTCCCTACTGGAATGGATCAAACAATATGCCCACACAATTGATCCCACGCTGAATCTAGGCCGACCAGTCCATTTCAATCCAGATTTTGAAATAGAAACACCCCAAGGACAAAAACCAGAACTAGTCGGCTATTACGGGTATATGTATGAATTCCCGTGGCCGAATCAGTCCGAATATTGCCGAAATGAACAAGAACTTCTGGCGCGCACAGCAGGAATGGCCTTTGAAGAGCTTGCCGGCACCATACAATTCCGGCATTCCCCACCAATGGACAGTGAATTTCCTTATCGATACAACGCCCAATTGCGTTGGTGGGAAAGCTATTGGAATGGCTGCTTCGATGAGATGGCACCATGCGAAAAAGTCGCAAGCTTTATTCGTGCGAAGCGTGGTCGCGAGCCTTATTTCATCCGAATTTATCCGTTGATCCCTGCAAGACAATCATCCGAGGGCAAGGATTAAACGCCTGGGAATCCCCCCAGGCCAACTTCACTGGTCTCCTTAAGCCAATTTAGTGCATACAACCATATACGCGATTTGTGTCACACTCTGCTAAAGTGGGTTCACTTCACCGTTTAGATCTGCGAGGATCTACGAGATCACAAGGGACTGATCAGATTGAGACGCAAACACTACACAGCCATATTGGCCATGCCTCTAATCACGCTGCTCGCAGTTTTCAACTCAGAGGTTGCATCAGCACAGGTCAGTGCCGTCAGCGACGATGTCCTCACCGATGAAGCTATAGCTTTAGAAACTCAAACCCAGGATTATGTTGCAGATCGTGACCAACCCTCGCCTGAGGATGAAATAAAACAATTTGCGCTCGAGCACCCGGAAACAGTTGCTGAATACGAACTTCAAACAACCACAACTCCAGTGCAATCCTTAGGAAATCCTGAGGCCCCTGCATCAATAGGGGAATCCAGAAGTGCTTGCGAAAGGGTATGGCCAACACGCTTTTCTGTGTGCGGCGCAATTAAAGCTAAATATAAGGAAATCGGCGGAGCACTATCATGGCTAGGACCACCAACAAGCGGAGAAGTACGTAACCCCGATCAAGTCGGTTATCGATCTACTTTTCTTGGCGGTTCTATCTATTGGCATCCCGAAACTGGAGCACACGCCATCACAAACGATGGTATGCGTCAATGGGGTTCATTAGGTTGGGAGCAAGGAGTCCTTGGGTATCCAACATCCGGGCCCAAAAATATTAGCCCATTGCCAGTCGCTCAGTACCAAAATTTTCAAGGTGGAGACACCTATTATTCACCCGTCACTGGAGGCGCAATTTGGGGCGACCTGAAACAGCGTTATGATGCAATAGGTGGCCCATCTCATCCGATCGGCATTCCAGTTAGTAATGAGTTGTCTAATACCGATGAATATCGATTTAATAATTTTTCAAACGGAGTAATGACGTGGCAGCGCAGTAGTCGACGCAGCCACTATATGTATTTGCCTGCTCGTAGGGTCTGGGAATCATTAGGCCGGGAAACAGGAACACTGGGATTTCCGGAGACTGATGAAGTCGCCGAACATGCCGGAGTTTTTCATCTAGTCAACTTTGGCGATCGCGGTGTCATTGCCTGGAATAACCTTTTAGGTGCACGTGAACTCCAGGGACAATTATTTAACCTATGGATTCAGCATCGTGGCACCCCAAATGATTTGGGGTGGCCGATCCCCTCTCTCGAATCTATGCATGACTCAATCCACCAAGACTTTACAAAGGGTACCGTCCTTGGCTCATCTGACAGTCTCGCTTGGATCCCTTCCGACGAAGAATACTGGCCCAATGAAATCGCCACCCGCACTGCGGGTCTAACCATGGATGCTGACTCGCATATTTCCCCAGGAATGTCCCGCTCGGCGAATTTATGCAGCAGCTTGCCGCCAGTTTCAGAGCAAAAGAAAAACGAAAACTTCGCCGTAAAAAATAGGGGCTGTCATTAAAGGCAAAACAAACTCACGGGACTACCCAGACGAATTTAGGTTTATGATCCGTAAGGGATTTTATGATGCCTCTATGATGGACGGATGGGGTCAGTTAAAAGCACTTTGCAAACATAACTTCTCAAATTACAAAATGATGGAGGCAGTGTCCAAACATTCTCCAATCGGCTACAGTTCTGACCCTGACAAAGATTACTTCCGATTCGATAAAATCGTTTACTTTTATTCATGCGGAGGCCCTAGCTTCACGCGCAATAACTGTAAACAAGTCTATGATCCAGAAGAAATAACCGTGATCTTCGATCCATTCAAGCCAAAAAACTACACAGGAACAACCGCCAAGTGGGCTAACGGACTCATTACCGCATGGTGCAACCCAGCTGGAATCAGAAGGTCAGAGCCCTATGTGTCGAGATGCCCCGATCACGTCAACCAATGGAAACGCTTAGGACACCTACTATGAATCATGCCAGGTCAATATGTGTTTACACGCTAGCCCCGAACTCATGGAGCTGCTACATTGTCATGGGCCCATGGCCTTCGCGGGACCAACTTGCGTTCAAAACCCATTCATTCTTGTACGGTTCGATTCTATGTTTCGAGGCTGCAGGAAAACTAGACAAGACCGCTCTCAAAGAAGCCTACGATGCTTATAAAGCCGCATTTTTTGACCCCCTCTACCAAGCAGCAATACAACGGTGCATCGTAGACGCAAAAATATCCCAAATCGCCACCCAAATTACCCCATTTCTACACCACCACATATATCTCCAATTCGAAATTTTCGACGATGCCTCCCTACTCGAATGGATCAAACGTTATGCCCACACAGTCGACCCCGCACTAAATCTAGGCCGCCCAGTCCATTTCAATCCAGATATTGAAATAGAAAAACCACAAGGCCAAAAACCAGAACTAGTCGGCTTTTACGGGTATATGTATGAATTTCCGTGGCCAAATCAGTCCATGTATTGCCGAAGCGAACAAGAACTTCTGGCACGCACAGCAGGATTTGCCTTTGAAACTCTTGCCGCCAGAATACATTTCCGGCATTCCCCACCAATGGACAGCCAATTTCCTTTTCGATATAACGCCCAATTGCGTTGGTGGGAAAGCTATTGGAATGGATGCTTCGATGAGATGGCACCATGCGAAAAAGTCGCCAGCTTTATTCGCGCACAGCATCATTACGAGCCTTATTTCATTCGAATTTATCCGTTGTTCCCTGCAAAAACAGCAGTCGAAGTAAAGGATTAAACACCTGGGCATCAACCCCAGGCCAATTTCGCAAGCGCAAATCACTACGCCCCACGCATCTGCATGAGCTCAGCAGACCCGTCCTCCACAAACAGCGGATCAAACCGCACCAATAACTCGTGTAGTTTCTGTTCAACCCGCGATTGTTTTTCTTTCCGGTCCTCGCCGCCGCGGCTAAACCGCGACATCGGGGGAAGCAGTTTCGCGATCTTCGCCCCGCCCAGGTAGGCCGCTCCACTGCCGAAAGCAGCGGGTACCACATCCCAGGTGGCGTCTGCTTTTAATTTTTCGCCTTCAATAATGCGGTTCAGTTCTTGCACCATTTTGCGGCGCACGTATGCTGGCCAGGCCTCATCAACGGCGGTCGTTACGGTAACGGAATCGACGAATTCTTCTACCAAGTCCTTAACGGTCTCGTCGATGGCATCGCGAAGCTGAGATTGGCGCATCACAATACTTTCAATCTCCGCAATGAGCTCTTTGATGTCAATGATCTCGCGAGTATCTTCAGGCTCAACGTGAGGTTATCCTCGAGTAGTGGACACCCTATTAATAAGGATCCTGTGTCCGTAAGAGCGGATGTTCATTGTGAGTCAACAGCGAAAGAAATACACACCTGAGTATCGACGTGAAGCCGCGAACCTAGTAATCGAGTCGCAGCGCCCAATCGCTCATGTTTCAAAGGAGATTTGCGTCGGACCAGGCCTTTTAGGCTGGTGGTCAAACTCGAGCGGGAACGCCAAGGCTCGGTAGATGGCCGTAGTGATGCCGATATACGAGCCGAAAACGCTCGCCTGCGTCGTGAGTTAGCTGCGGCCAAGATGGATAATGAGTTCTTGTCACAGGCCACCGCCTTTTCGCTTTGAAACAACGCGATCGGAAAAACTTGAGCTGATACAGCCAGAGCAAGGCGAACCACAGCATAAAAACAATGAGCAGGTTATTAGAGGCTTCCCGTTCTGGCTACTATAAATCGCAAAACCGTGGCCAAACGCATGCGGATGATGGGTATTGAGGGTATTCCACCCAGGGCGTTTGTTCCCGTAACAACGATTCAATCCAAGCGGAAATCCACGCTTGCAGACCTGGTGAAACGCCTATTTGAAAAAGGGTAGCTTAATCGAGTATGGATGTCGGATATTACCTATCTACGCACGAGCCAGGGCTGGCTGTACCTATGCGTTATCCGCGATGGACACTCCCGCCGAGTCCTCGGCTGGCCGATGGGTAGTGTGCAGGATTCTTACCTGGTTGAACGTGCACTGCGCATGGCTTAGATCCTGCGTGGTGACGTACCCGATGGCTTGGTATTCCACGCAGATCGTGGCACTCAGTTCACGAGTGAACAATTGTGGAATGTCTGCCAGCAACTAGGGATTGCACAACCGGCGCCGTTGCCACTCGTTCATCGGGATGATCAGCCTCTTCGATTTCGAAGCCCAGCTCGCTGATCAAATTGATAATAAGAAGGCCGCTGCTTAACCCCTAAGCAGCTTAACAACGTGTCCACGATTTGCGGGCAACCCCACTCGTGCGAGTTCTACCAAAGGGACTAGTCGATAAGGGTATCGGGAGATAGTTCTCCGTATCGTGCCGGTTCAGCGATTCCTTTCGCGAGCAACCGATGCTTGTCCAATATCGGCTCGATGGTCTCTGACAGCCAGCCGGTCGAAATTCCAGAACGGGTAGCTACGTCGTCGAGTGCAACAAGGATTTTGTAAATCGAATGGTCCGAGAATTTTCGGTAGTCCTGTTTGATGCGTCTGGTGGTCTTCGGCTGCAGGCCGGGAACATCGAGCACTCGGTGGTTCCATAATTGAGCACAATGAGCTATCCGGTTACGTAAGTACACGAATGACTTCACTTGGCCAGGCAGTAGTCTGCGAGAGGTATTCATCGAGTCTGCAATGTCATCCAACACTCCAGACAAGCTGGATGCCTCGATGAGGCGTGACAGGCTACCGAAAGAAAAAGCTTCCACGGCGACCCAAATTGGCATGCGGTCATAGGCTTCAGGCTTGTAGGTATGGCCTTGTTTGATTTCATCGCGGTAGTGGGCGACGAAAGCCTCTTTACTGCGATCAAGGTTCGAAAGGGCGTGCTCTTCGACACGTTCAGCATCAGGGTGAGGTGATTGAGTAAAACCTTCGCCGTGTGCAAACATCCCGGTTACCCCGACACGGCAACCATAGGCATAGGCGAACCGGGTGCGTAAGAGAACCTCAAGGGGGTGCAGGAGCTCATCACAGACAGCCACCAGCTCCTGCTCTGCGTCATAGAGAGCGCGAATCGTCTCAAATGAGGCGCCCTCGAAGAACTGATTGTCGCCCCGCGCTGGGTCATGCTGCCAATGCCGGAAGTATCCGGAGAAGCGATAGTAATTGACCCGCGCGAGAAATTCAGCTGCAGATGCCTCGTCATCGATGCGCATGCCGCGCCGACCGAGTAGCTCTACTTGTTGCTCGTAGCTCAACCAATCCTTCGGCATCGGGTATGCCTCCATAGAAATGAAAGGCCCCGGCCATTTGTGCATTCCCTTACAGGGAAGAGGCCCGACCGGGGATCTATTGCAACCTACTATACAGCACCTCTCCCAACGGATACAAAGTTGCTGCTGTCGGGGTGTCCGGATTCGCGTGGACTCAGGGGCGTATGCGTGAGAGCCCAAAGCGGCCGCACCCGTGGCTTGCTGGAATTCACATCAACCCTGGCTCTTAGAAGGAACCAGGCGTGGCTACGAGAGATCTCCAGGTATTCACCAATGATGCTTTTGGAACGATCCGAACTGTCGAGCATGAGGACAAGGTGTATTTCTGTGGCCGTGATGTGGTCACGGCGCTTGGATACGCCAATACCAGCAAGGCGATTCAGGATCATTGCCGTGGGGTTACGTTTCGTTACCCCATCGTCGATGCGCTCGGGCGCACTCAAGAAGCCCGATTCATCACCGAAGGTGACCTGTACCGGCTCATCTTCTCCTCCAAGCTCCCCGCAGCCCAGGACTTCGAAGCCTGGGTTGTCGACGAGATCCTACCCATCATCCGCCACCACGGTGTCTACGCCGTCGACGAGCTCTTGGACAACGATGAGTTCCTCGAGCATGCCATCGTCCAGCTTCGCTCCGAGCGGGCCAAACGGCTGGCGGCAGAGCAGGTCCTGCTTGAGGCCGCCCCGAAGGTCTCCTACTACGACGTGGTGCTCCAGTCGGACTCGCTGCTGACCATCACGGAAATCGCCAAAGACTATGGATTGTCGGCAAAGAAGCTGAACTTGCTGCTGCACGACGCCGGGGTGCAGTTCAGGCAGTCCGGCCGCTGGTTTCTCTACGCCCGGTTCGCCGAGCAGAGCTACACTCAGTCCAAGACCCACGAGTACGACAAGGGTAAGACCCGCACGCACATGTACTGGACCCAGAAGGAACGGCTCTTCGTCTACGACTTGCTGAAGAAGCAGTACGGCCTGCTGCCGGTCATCGAGCAAGACAGCGGTGCGGCATGACGACGACTGCTGTCAACATCGACCTCGGTTTCTCGCCCCACAACACAGAGGGCTATCCGGACCGCACCACGTTCAAAGCATTGAAGAATTTCCAGCGCGCCGAGTACAGCTACCGGCCACTGGTCTACATCTGTTCCCCGTACTCCGGGAACGTCGAGAACAACGTGGAGCTGGCTCAAGCATTGTGTGCTCACGCGTTGTCACGGCACAAGATCCCGCTCGCACCACACCTGTTGTTCCCGCAGTTCATGGACGACACCGACGCGAACGACCGCGAGCTGGCGATGTTCTTCAACCGAATTCTGTTGAGCAAGTGCGAGGCGATCTGGGTTTACACGGCCCGTGTCTCGGCAGGGATGCGCACCGAGATCGAATGGGCCCACCACCTCGAGCTGCCGATCACCTATTTAGACGTTGATTTTGAGGAAGTCACCCTACGAGGGCAATGACGATGTTCACCACGCAGGTGGCAGGCCAGCAAAACAACGCCACTACCCAAACCCGCACACTGTGACCACTGCGACAGACCTGGAGACGGTCGCCAGGCTGGATCATGTGGTTGCCGAGTATGTGCGTCGTAGACGCTGGGCGGGCAGTTTCGTGACCTCGAACTGCCTGGTCATGGATGTCGGCAACTCCCACACCGAGGACCTGGCTGAATGGGTCACCCCGAAATCGCTGGCTAAGCGGATGGCGGGTGTGGCGTTGATGACCGCCACCAGCAGGAACCACCAGAGGGCGAAAGGACCCCGGACCCCAGTCGGCGATACCCCGCTTCCACGTCTACTTCCCAATCGACCCCGTGACTGATGCTGTGGCCCCCTCGACGGGGCAGGCAACGATAATAACTAGCTGGTGTCCACAGAAATTAGTCTTCAATGAGCCACGAAAGTGCTTCATAGCGATCGAGCAGTTCTTCTTCTTTGAATTCGAGAGCGTCTGCTTCTCGGAGTCGCCGCAACATCTCCACTGTGTAGGGGTTCATTTCTTTTTCGACCTGGTTACGATCGCTGCGAAGCTCCTCCGTTGAACGTGGAGTCGATAATGGTGCTGACATGATGCCTCCTCGCAGCTTTCCCTTGATCGAATCGAATTATCGTTACAGCAGTTATCCCACTGCTACTGCAGTTGCGGTACTAGTCTCCAGAATTATGGAGCAGCATTTTCTGAACTGGCCCCCAAAGTTCCTGGTTCCTCGGCAATCGTTATTTCTTCGTCACCAACGCCAGGATTCCGAACACGACTACACAGACCAGGGCTGCCATCCAACCGAGCATAAGCACTCCCCCTACCGCAGCTGGGGCTTCCGCAATAGCCGCAACGATAGTCACTGCGGTTATGCCACCCAGTGTCAACGCTGACTGTTTCAGTCTGCGAGGCGCTTTCCGCGGTTGTGCTTGTTTAACAGGCTCTGCAGAATAACTTGCCTGATATTGCACTGGTGCAGCATCAGTGCCCCTGCCGTCATTTATCGGGCCATAGCGCAAAGCACGTGCCTGGGCTAGCAGCTGCTCACCAATCTCATCATCAATTTCTGGATCCAGATTTTCCCGCGCTGCCTGCATAGACCGTGGTTGTGGAGTAGCTTCCTCGTTCCTGTGTGTCGCACGAGTAATGCGGTCGGCGCTACAGATGCGCTGGCCTTCGTCGTTAAGCACTCTACGCTCATCGCTAGCTTGCTGTTCTAGAGGCTGTGCTAGTTCTGCAAGCTCGTCAACCTCGGCCTCTTCTGTAGCAAAAGCCTCATCTGCAAAAGACACATCGAGTTGGAGCTCCGCCCACTGCGCAAAATCAGCTGCGGTAACAACTGGCTTCCCATAACGACGGGCCAACCCCGTTTTACCGTCTTCAGCCGTAATGTCATCAGAAACCAGGACGTCGCAACGCGTCTTAGTAACAGCCTGCTTGTAGTCCAGGCCAAGCATCGCGCACAGCCTTTGCAGAGAATCCCCGTGCGGGTACAACTCACCATTGACGACAGTGGAACCGCGGAAGGCAACCCGGGTGCCTTCGACAAGAGCTTCGTCTGCTCGAACTACCTGAAGAGCAGATTTTTCCGTCTCCGGCTGCTGGCCATACGGGTAGTGTTGTGAATCTGCAACAAATTTTTCGACTACCGGAGCCTTTGGCTCAGGGGCAGGCGCAGAAACCGCAACGTAGTTCGGAGTTTGTGTCTCCTGCGCATGATCGTTGTTGTAGTACCAGTCTTCAAAATCTTCTTGGGCAATAATCGGTTTACCAAACTCGCGGGCAGCCTGTGCCTTCCGCGACATTGAAGCGATGTCAGCGGCAACAACCACGTCGCACCGCGTCTTCGACATATTCTTCTTGTACTCCAGCCCCTTTTCGGCACAGATTTCTGCTGATCTTTCATCGTTCGCAGACCCGCCCAACAAGCTGGTGACTCCCGTAAACGCCACCCGGGTGCCCGGGCGCAGCAGCTGAGAAAGGTCCACGACTTCGTCTTCCACTGGTGGGAGCGAAACCGGACGCGAATCAATACGAGCAACTCGCTGTTTGATCTCATGCTCCAACGTCGTGGTCCAAGCACCACGCGACAGTGCCCACGCGGACAAAAGCTCGGCACATTCTGCTACTTCAGCAAAATCCTGCGGCTGTGCACCACCTCCCGACATTGCTGCCCACGCGATATCGGAATCTGTAGCCTGCGAATTATCCAAAATCATCGGGAAGTTCGGCGCCCACTGCGGTCGATACACAGCACCTTCCGCATCCTTGTTTGCGTTTGGGACGAGCTGCCCACGTTCAGGCACAAGTTTGCCTTGTTCGTAAGCCCGGGCCATCGATTCGCAACGCTCTACCACTGTTTCGCCTTGCGCCTCAAACTGAAAATCGCCAGTTTCATAACCGATACCCAACGCTACATCCATGCCTGGTTCTTGATGGCGTACTGCGCCTTCTAACATCGCAAGGCGATCACCAATAACAATTCCTCCCTGTGCCTGGCGCAGCAACAACGGCCAAAAATCGCCGAGTGTTGGCACCATCGCTAAGCCCCTGGCTGGAATGTTGTGCTGTCGGCCAAAATCACCCAAGTCTGCCATCGGATTAATCCACGAACCAAAATCAGCTACCCGCCGTCCATCTTGGTAAATAATCGCGTGAATACGTGCCACGTGCTGGCTAAGCCCAAAATTCACTCCATTAAATGACAAAAACACCACGCGGCTAGCATTGATCCCGGCGCTCACTTCCCGTCGCACCTTGCGCACCAACGCATTATTCGCCCGAATATGCCGGGGCTCCACCGGTGCCGAGAACCGCAGATTCTCCAAATCAACCGCCCGCGACAACGCGACATAAAATTGCCCATCGGTAGCAGTTCCGCCTTTCAAATTAATGAAAAGTCGCGGAATCGTCTTGCCTTGGCTCTTATGGATCGTGATCGCCCAAGCTAAAATAATCGGAAATTGCGTCACCGCACCAACTCGAACACTCACCAAACGCCCGCCCTCAACAGCAGGCTGTTTAATCTCCCAGGTATAACGGACAATCTTCACTAGTTGGCCGGTGTCGTCGATACGCACCATAATCTCTTTATCCGTTGCGCCGACTATCTCACCAAAACTGCCGTTCACATAACGCCCGTGGGCATCATTAACCACCGTCATTACCCGAGCCCCCACAGCATAATGCAGTTCTTCGCTGCCGCTAAAGGAGTGGACATCCGCGTATCCGTTCTTTTCGGCGTAAGAAACGTAACGACGGCCAGGCAGCTGGCTCAGCCGCGTTTGGTTGATCGCTGCAACCGTAGCTTTACGTGACGTCAACGTAACCCAACCATCCGGAGCGACAAAATCTGGGTCTACTCGCTGGTTCAGGATTTCTAAAGCTTCACTGCCAACCACGCCTTCGCGCACCTCATTGAGGATATCGACGAACGTGGAATCTGCCTGGCGCCAAATCGTCGTCAGGTTAATCTCCTTTAACTGCAGTTCAGCATAAGATTTCGCGGAAAAGAAGTACGGCGTATCCCACACGCTGTTGAACAGATCTGCTTCCTTGCTCGTCACAACAGGTGGAAGCTGGAGTAGATCGCCTACTAACACCAGTTGTACTCCGCCGAACGAAACATCACGACCGCGAATTTTCCGCAGTGCGATATCCATCATGTCGAAAATGTCCGCGCGCACCATGGAAATTTCATCAACCACGAGCACGTCGATAGCTTTCAGCACCTTAGAAACTCTGCTCGACGCACTCCACTCACCACCAGGTGCGAGCGCATCCGGATACATTCCCGGACGGAACCCAAAGGACTTATGTATGGTAAACCCATCTATGTTCAGTGCAGCCACTCCAGTAGGCGCGGTTACTAGAATTTCTTTATCGCTGTGGCTGTCCAAAAAATGCCGCAATAAGGTGGATTTACCAGTACCCGCCTTGCCAGTAATCAAAACATTCCGCCCCTGCTCAATAATATCCAGGGCATCTTTAAATTCGGCGGTAATAGTGATGGGCACGGCGCCTCCGCAAAGAACAAATAAAAACTATTGACGATTGTGTTTAATAACATATCTAATCAACGGTTCCGGCTACTCATTACCCAGCCCTTGCGAATACACACTGGTAAATAGTTCTCGGCGACACCGACGGCATCCAATTCCTGATTCGGGCCTCCGGCCTCACCGTGACATCCATGGGCGCCGGAAAACAGCAGGTTTAACAGCTAATCTGCAGCGGGTATAATAGGCGAGGCCCGCTGCAGATTGCAGTAAAACTACACTTCTTCCAGCCCACCGTGGACGAATTCACCGCCGACCATGGTGGCCAGGATCTGGATATCGCTGATGGTATCCGGATCCACCTCCCGGGGGTCGTCGGCAAGCACCACCAAGTCTGCTAACTGGCCCGGCGCGATCTGCCCCTTGCGGCCAGCCCAGCCGGTCGCTGCCGCAGACCCCACGGTGTATGCGTAGAGCGCGTCGTCGACGGTGATGATTTCTGCTGGGCCGAACTCTTCCCCGTTTTCTGTTTTACGCTGCACGAATGCCTGAATAACCTTGAGTGGTTCGCCATCGGCAACCGGGCGGTCCGAGCTTCCCGGCAAGATCATGCCCGCTTCCAACAATCGTTTCGCCGGGTAAGCCAGCTTCGTACGCTCTTCACCGAGCATCTCTGCCATGATCCCGCCGAATTCTGGGATGAACCGCGGCTGCGGTGCCACAACGATGTTGTTTTTCGCCAGCCGCTCAATTTGATCAGTGCGCACTACCCCGCCGTGCTCGATGCGGTGCGGCATTTCCGGTGCGCCGTATTTTTCGGTGGCTTCTTCGATGATGTCGAGTGCCAGGTCGATCGCGGCATCACCGATCGCGTGCAGTGCCAGCGACCAACCGTTTCCAGCAGCCTTGATGGCTTGGTCACGCATATCTTCCGGGTCGCCCTGCAAGTAGCCCTTGCGGTGTGAGCAACCACAATAGGCTTCTGTCATCGCCGCGGTGGTGCCCAACATTGAGCCGTCGGTAAACAGCTTCACCGGTCCGATCTGCAGGTGCTGGTCGCCAAGCCCCGTGCGGATGCCCGCATCTAGACCGTGCCCCTCCGGATCGTCAGCGTGCCCGTCGAGCGGGTGCAAAACGTCGCTGGTGATCATCGCTTGGGTGCGGGCCAGCAGGTCCCCAGCCGCCGCGGCTTGTTGGTACGCGGCCATCTCGCGCGGGCTGTGTCCGATCCAGCCACCGGCGATTCCGGCATCAGTCACCGAAGTCAGGCCTTCTTCTACATAACGACGGTGCGCCAGCTGCAGCGCATAGGCGAGCTCGTCGACAGATTCTGGGCTGAGCTGATCGTTAATTGCACGCATGGCGTTTTCTTCCAGCAAGCCGGTCGGGTTGCCGTCGTCGTCAAGCACCACCTGGCCGCCTTCAGGCTGCTCTGGGTCGTCGACATTGATGCCACCAGCTTGCAGGCCCGCGGTGTTGACCGTCATGCTGTGGCCAGAATTGTGCTTGATGGCTAGTTTGCGGTTGTTGGTGGCTCGGTCCAGCTCAGCGATGGCCAGCTCTTCCCCACCCATTTTCGACGGGCGGAAATTCGAAGCAATCAGCCACTCCTGGTCTGGACGATCCTTTTCTGCCTGGGCCAAGGTGTCATACACATCCTGTGCACTGTGGCAATCACTCAGGTCAATCTCCGCCAGCGTCAGGCCAAACCACACCGAGTGGCAGTGTGCGTCGTTAAAGCCCGGCGCGATAAACGCGTTGTTCGCATCAAAACGGTGGCGCGCACCCAACTGGTGGGCTTGGGCCTCATCGAGGATGAAAAACCGGTCGCCGACAATGCCGACTGCGCTTGCCGACGGGTTCTCGCGGACACCAGTCCAGATGCGGGCATTAGTAATGAGCGTGTCGAGCAAGGCCATGATGAATGTTGCTTCCTTTCAGTTCTTCTCAGCGTTCAGTCTCAGTCACAGGGAGGTTCCGCAGCTCCTTGCGCAGGATCTTCCCGGTGCTTGATTTCGGAATCACGTCAATGAACTCCATCATGCGGATCTTTTTGTATGGTGTCACGCGCTGCGCCACCCATTCCAGTAAAGCCTCGGCACTAACAGCTGGATCAGCAGCATCAACGCCCTGCTGCAGCACCACAAACGCACGCGGTAGCTCTTCCCCAGCAGATTCACGCCGGTGCCCGACTACTGCGGCATCGGCAATGGCCTCATGCGTCATCAACAGCGCTTCCAATTCCGCAGGCGCAACCTGATAGCCCTTGTACTTGATCAATTCTTTCAAGCGATCAACCACGTAAACGTTGCCGCGGTGATCCAGGTTTGCGATATCACCGGTGCGCAGCCAGCCGTCGTCAAGCATGATCCTGCGGGTCGCCGCCTCATTGTTGAGATACCCCAGCATCACTTGTGGGCCACGCACCCACAACTCGCCGTCGGCCGAACGCTGGCCCGCACGCGCAGGCGGTGGAATTTCCTCGAAAGCGGCAGAGTTAACGTCTACCACCTTGATTTCCGTATTAGCTACCGGCACCCCGATGGAATCCAGTGGGGTCACGCCGATATCGCCGACGTTCGTAACCGGGCTGGTTTCTGTCATACCAAACCCCTGAATAACGTTAACCTCCAAGCGATCAGCAACGGCGCGCGCTAACTCACCATCCAGGGAGGCCGCCCCGGAGAGCACAGTTTCTAAAGCGCTGATGTCAAAATCAGCAACCAACGGATGCTTAGCTAACGCCACAGCAATCGGCGGGGCGATAAAAGTAAAAGTCACCCCATATTTTTGGTGCGCGGCCAAAAAACTTCCCAATTCAAACTTCGGCATGGCCACGATGTGCGAACGTAAACGCAAACCAACGTTCAACAACACATTCATGCCATATATATGCGAAAACGGCAGCACGCACATAAGCACAGAATCGCGGTGCACCCCGTTAGCCTGTAGCCGAGCAGTCATCTGCACAATATTCGCCACCAAGTTCCGGTGGCTAAGACGCACGCCCTTCGGAAGCCCCGTGGTTCCTGAAGAATAAGGCAGCGCAGCCACATGCGTGGCAGGATCAATATCAAGATCCGGCGGGGCATACCCTGCAGCCACGAGAGCCTGCACACCGGTGTTTTCATCAGTAAGATCCACGATGTTCTGAGCAACGATTCCAGCCTCTTCGGCTCCGGCAAAGCCAGCTTGCCCCAGCATGCTGGTGGTGAACAAGTAGCTCGCACCAGAATCTGTGAGCTGCTGCGCAATATCCGCGGTGTTCAACAGTGCGCCCAACGTGGTTACGCTCGCCCCGGCGCGCAAACTTCCGTGGAATGCCACGGCAAAAGCAAGACTATTCGGGCAGTGCAGCCCGATAACATCTCCCGGTTTTATTCCCCGGTGCGCGAGCGCACCAGCAAATGCGTCGACAAGCGCTTTGAGTTCCGCGTAGGTGGTTATGGAACCGGTCGCATCATCGGTGATAGCGATGTGGTCACGATCTTCATCGGTCAGGTTGCCAAACAACACGTCATAGACAGTGCTATTCGGGATTTCCAGATCTGGTTGTGCACTGTAAATTGGCATGTTTTCTAAGTTTTAAGCTTTCTAAACCCCGTAAGCTACTTTTAATCGCGGGAATTATAGCGGCTCATCAAACGTTCAATGAGTTCATCTGTGAGCTTGTCATCCGCCAAAATGGCATCAAGCAACCGCTGCGATTCTTCCGTGGATACCGGCTCTTCGGTGTCATAAGAATCACCGCTCAAGTCCATGCCGAAGTCGGTCTCGTCAGCAGCGCCAGAGTCGGTACTAGCGCTGAGTTGATCCACATCAGAATCAAAAGAATCCATAAAGTCGCTGACTTCTTCTTCCGTCATCTTCTTGTGCTTGCCCGAGCGTGCCTCTTTTTCCATACGACGCTGCAGCGCTGCTTCCATCTGCCGGTGCCTCCAAGAACGCACGCGGTGTGGTTCCAGCTTGCGCCCCACCGCGCGGCTTTTATGCTCAGCCTTCTTAGCCAGCACTTTCACCTGCGCCGCGGTGTCATTGATTGGTGCCCAATCCTGGTGGGCAGGCACGCGCCAACCAGCCCAAATACCCAACAGTGCAAGGAAAATAGAAACTAACGGGCCGACGACCATGCCGACGGCCAGCATGCCGAAGTGATTGCCGATGAGCACAATGCTGGCACAGGCAATCGCCGGAATGACCGTGGGCTGATTATTGCCAAAAACAGCTGGCTCCCGCCCCATGGAAATATCACGAATCATGGAACCACCCGTAGCGGTAAACACGCCCATCATGATGCACGGAATCAACGGCAGACCGTAGGTAATAGCCTTCACCGCACCAGTTCCTGCCCACAGGCCAGAGACGACGGCGTCGCCATGCGCCTGGATATAATCCCAGGTTTTACCCTTGAAATAGACAAAGCGTGCAATCAGCGCACCAGTAAAAGCCAGGTACAGATATTCTGGCTCGCTCATTGCCGCGACGGTGCCCTGGTTAATGAGCACGTCGCGCACCATACCGCCACCCAGCGAGGAGAACATCGCGATAAAAAAGAACCCGATGATGTCATAGCCGCTTTTCCGAGCGATAGTGCCGCCGATAATTCCCATCAGCAGCACGCCGCTGACATCAGACCAGCGGTACAAGGATTCAATGAGCGGATCTACTTCAGACATAAGCAATATTGAACTCCACCGCTACGCAGAGCGCGAAATTAGTCCACCCAAATACGGCAAAGATTTCTTAGCTCATCGCGTTCTTATCACGTGCGCTACTGCTCTCACTAGCGCGCTACTTCTCCTGCAGTACCGCCTGGCCTTTGCTTGGATAATCGGTGATGAGGCCATCTACGCCGGCAGCAATCTGCTCACGCATAGTGTCTTCATCATTGACAGTCCACGGCACCACCGCCATGCCCGCCTTGTGCGCCTGAGTAATCAGCTCCGGCGTAGCGACCGGGTGGTAGTCGTCGTCACGCGGGGTTTGCCCATAAGGAACCGCATGTCCAGGCGAAAGCACCTGCACGCCTAACTGTTTTGCGGCTTCTACGATGTCACCGTCGACGGCATCATAATCAACATCGCCAATCCAGGCCGAGCCCGATTTCCATGTAGTTTCGTCCCACAACAAGACCAGCGGAATCTCAGCATCGCGTTCACGCACCAGCGGCAGCGATGCCCAATCGAAGGACTGAATCATGGTGCGATCCGCGACATCAGCATTCTCCACCTCATCCATGATCGCATCGACGAATTCCTGTGGGGATGCCGTTTGTTCGCGGTGCTCCGGCTCCAGCTTGGTTTCGATATTGAAGTGCACATCCGGGTAATCTGCGGCGATCTCGAAGACCTCAGAGAGTTGCAGCAAACGGTTGTCGTCCTGCGGGGCAGCGTCCGGGAAATCGTCCAGGTTCTTATTGCAGTTCAGCATGGACAGCTGCGCGAAAGTCAGATCGTGGACCAGCTTGCCGACGTACGGGAACTGTGGATCACCCTCGGTAACAGGCTTGGTGTCCTGGCATTTCTCGGCATCGATCTTCGTATCGTGCCAAACGACAGGGACCCCGTCGGCAGACAACTCGATGTCGAATTCCAGGGTGGTCACGCCCATTTTCAGGGAATTAACCAAGCCCTCACGCGAAGACTCGATCCATTCACCACGCCCAAAACGGTGTGACTGCAAATCAAACCCTTGCGGCAATTTCGCCGCCGCTGCTGGTACGGGGTTCGCCTGCACGTCCAGGTCTGCAACCTGCTGTTTTTCAAAGGTCAACTTTTCTTCCTTCCCAGTAGTGGCGGCTTCAGTTGCGCTTTCTACGATTTCACTAGCACTGTCGGCCGCGTTGTTTGCTGCATCAGCGGCGTCATCAGCCTGCGAACATCCCGCCAGGGCAATAGCACTTGCCCCGAGTGCTGCGATGACTTGTACACCACGACGTCGGCTCATCCGCGGATTATGCGGGCTACGCGGACCAAAAATACGTGCACTGTCTGTCATAAATTGCTCCTAACATGAATAAAATATCGAAATTCAGGGCATCCCAACGCGCTCGTGTGGCATCGTTGAAATGAACGCTCCCCCGCGTTTCCCTGTTTACTGGGCTGTTTAGAACAGCTTGTTTACTGAGCTCTTTACAGAGTTAAGGAGATTACCGTGAAGTTTTCCACCCGTACATTCGCGGCAACTTTTGCTGCTGCCGGAGTTTTCGCTGGAATGATCGCTGCACCAGCTAGCTCTCAGGCACAAGCTTTCAACTTGCCTACAAGCAGCATCCCGCTTTCTTCTAGCCTGCCGACGCCACAGCAGCCGGGAACCCCAAGCACGCCTGGTACGCAGCACCGGCCGAGCACGCCTGGAACCCCTGGTGCACCAAGCAAGCCTTCTACCCCATCGAACGTGGAAGCTAAGCGGGCAGCAGTCATCGCGGAAACAAATAAGTTCCGCGCACAGCAAGGGGCACAACCGCTGCAAAGCAACCCTGCGCTTAATGCCGAAGCACAACGTCGCGCCGAGGAGCTTGCGCGGAACAACGCTTTCCATCACTTCGAGCTTGGCTCGCTTGTAGCAAACCACGGCGGAGTCGGTGAAAATATTTTTCAGCTCTCAGACGGCTTCAATTTCGCGCCAACAATAGTGCGCGGCTGGGCCAATAGTCCAGGACATCACGCGAACATGGCGAACGAGCAAGCAACACAAACCGGCATCGGCATTGCGAAGGGGCCCGATGGTAATTGGAGGGTTCTCGCTCTATATTCCGAGCGCTAATCCCCACTAGTAGCCGGTCGCTAGTAGCAAGTAACTACTGGCTCAACTCCCCCGGCTCCGGCCGCATGGCGTTGTTACCCGCCATGCGGCTTTTTGTATTCCGTGTACTGCGAAAGCAAACGCATAAGAAGCGCCCAGCTAGCACAAAAACCCACAAAACCCCCGCAGAAAACTCACGGAAAACACGGAGAAACCAGGCATAACTACGCAGGCCGATCGTCTCTACACGCAAGGGCAATTTGCTTCAGATCGCTAGAATGGTCGCTGACTAATATCCCTGCTACATCACGAGGTAACAGCATGAGCGTAGGCCACGTGGGCACAGCAATCGCCCGTAGTCTTGAACTCCACGACGTCCCACGAATCTTCCAGGTACCAGGCGAAAGCTTCCTTCCGGTACTGGATGGTCTTTACGAATCATCCATCGACACCATCGTGTGCCGCCAAGAAGGCGGCGCCTGTTATATGGCAGAAGCCCACGGCAAAGCCACGGGACAGCCCGGCGTCGCCATGGTCACCCGCGGCCCGGGCGCCGCGAATGCGTTCGTCGGCATCCACACCGCCTGGCAGGACGCTACTCCCCTGGTACTGTTCGTAGGGCTGGTACCCACCAACGACCGCGACCGCGAATCCTTCCAGGAATTCGACATCAAAGCGTGGTTCGGCACCCAAGCAAAGCGCGTTTATGTGCTTGACGACGCCTCCCGCGCCAGCCGCGTCGTCGCCGAAGCCTTCCATCTAGCCACCCAGGGCCGCCCCGGCCCGGTGGTCATCGGCCTACCGGAAGACGTCCTACACCAAGAATTCACCGGCGATCTCTGCAATCCTCTACCTGCCAGCCCTGGCGCGTTCAGCGATGCCAACCTCGATTACCTCGCTTCCGAGCTCCGAACAGCAGAAAAACCGCTGATCTTTGCCGGTGGCGCGCACTGGACCCCGGAAACCAGCGCAGCCGTACAAAAATTCGCTGAGCAACAGCAGATCCCGGTGGTGCACGACTGGCGCGCCAGCGACCGCACCGCGTTTTCCTCGCCAGCAAATGCCGGCTGGTTGGGCTATGGCCGCAACGATGCCGCCGCTGAATTGCTATGCGAAGCAGACTTGGTCGTAGAACTCGGCGCCGTCCTCACAGATGTCCCTACCGATGGCTACACACTGCGCCAGAACTTGGACGCGAAAAATATCGTAATCACTACCGATACCACTTTGTTGGGGAATTCCGCGGCCGTCAGCCACCACATTCTGGCCAGCCCGCAAGCGTTCGCGCAGGTTACCGAGGAACTGGCCAAGCGCATCGGCTCCGAAGAGCGGGTCACCGCTGGCAGTGAAGCTAGCACGGGCACCAGCGACAGCACAGATGCTGCTATCACCGCCACACAGCGCGAATGGTTCACCGCTGCCCACCGCAAGCACCTAGCGTTCTCGCACGTCGGTAAGCCAGAAGATTGGCCCGCCACCGCAAAAGGCACCGCGCACATGGCAGCCATCATGGCCGCGATCCAGGAACAGGCCCCACACGATGCGTTGTACACCTTTGGCGCGGGAAACCATTGCTTGTGGGCGCAGCGCTACCTACGCACGGAAACATATCCTTCGCAGCTCAGCGTACGTAACGGTTCAATGGGCTATTCCATTCCCTCAGCCGTCGCGGCCTCGTTGCAGTTCCCGGAACGCACCGTCATCACCATTGCTGGCGACGGCGAATATCTGATGAACGGGCAAGAACTTGCCACCGCGGTGCAAGCCGGCGGGGCCTTTCTGGTAGTGGTCATGAGCAACGCGGAGTTCGGCACCATCCGCACTCACCAACTCAACCACTACCCTAAGCGAGTGTCCGGCACGCAACTGGCGAACCCAGATTTCGCTGCCGCCGCCGTGGCCTTCGGCGCGCATGGCGAAACCGTCACCTCTGACCAGGACGCCACCAGCGCAGTCAAGCGCGCCCTGGCCGCGGTGCGTGAAGGGAAACCGGCATTAATTAACGTGATTACCGACCAAGCACTTTCCATCCCCACCATTCGGCAAAACACTGAGGAGTAGCATTACGACGAGTACAATTCGTCACCCAAACAACTAGCAGCCAACAAACAGCGCCCAATAACTAGACTTCAACAACTAGAACCCAACCACTAGAACCCAGCACCCAGTACCCAGCTCAAACAAGAAAGCAACCGCTATGAGCACAAACAACCAGAACGCCAGCAACACCGGCGTGCACCCCGACGGGGTTAGCCAAGCTAGCCCCACCAGCACGAAGCAACGGAAAAAGAAGAAGGCAGAGCCAGCCGGTTCTACTTCCACCTGGGTAATCACGTTGTTCGGCACCGCCGTGGGCGCGGGCATTCTGTTTTTGCCTATCAACGCTGGTTCTTTCGGTTTCATCCCGCTGCTGTTCGCCACGATCATCGCATTTCCACTGGTCTATTATTCGCACCGCACCTACGCACGCATCGTCTCCGGCGCACCGGAAAAAGACCACGGCAAAGATGTTTTAGAACTCTGCACGCAATACCTGGGACGGCGTGGCGGTGTAGCCATCGCCATCCTGTACTGGATCTCAGTATTTTCCACTGTGCTCATCTACGGGGTTTCCATCACCAATGCCGTCGATAGCTTCATCGTGCACCAAATGGGCGGGCCCTCCATTAACCGTTGGGTCTTGGCGACGCTGTGTGTTGGTTTGATGACCGCCGGTTTTGCCTTCGGCCGCAAACCTATGCTGTGGCTCGCGCAAATGTTGGTCTACCCACTGATCGGTTTCCTAGCGATCACCTCGATTTACCTCATTCCACGCTGGGATATTTCCAGCTTCTTGGAATTCGAATATGGTGACGGCGGTTTCTTGTCCGTCGTCAAGGGTGTTTTGCTGATCCTGCCGGTGATGGTCTTTGCTTTCTCCCATATGGCAGCACTCTCACAGCTGTCCGTTGACATGCAACCGGCATATGGCAAAAATACGGAAAAGCGTGTGTCCAAAATTGAATTCTACACCGCGATTCTGCTGGTCGTATTCACCATGGTCTTCGTGTGGTCGTGCGTGTTGGCTCTTGGCGCGGACGGTATGCGCGAGGCGCGTGAACAAAATATTCCGGTGCTGTCCTATTTCGCCAACGTCACTGGAACTCCCATCATGGCCGCGATTGCGCCAATGGTTGTGGTCTGTGCGATCGTTTCGTCGTACTTCGGTCACCTGTTGGGCAGCGAGGAAGGTACCGAATACCTCTTCAAAACCGTGGCACCAAAAACTGCCGAGCGCATTCCACGTCGCAACCTGCTCATCGGCATCTACGTCTTCGCTTTCGTGACCACGACGCTGGTCGCTGTGTTCAACCCGTCGATCGTTACCCTGGCATCTCTGGTCGCCGGCGTTTTCGTGGTCTTTATGGTCTACTTGTTGCCGGTCTATATGTTCCGCAACCTGGATGTGTACAAGCACTTCCGCAAGGACAAAGCGAACTATTTCGTTCTTGGACTCGGTGTGGTCATTATGCTCATCACCATCTGGGATCTGTTCTAATTCTTCATCCCCGCATTTTTAGGAGGTCAGCCACATGCTGCGCAAAGATCTTGGCGAGTTCCCGTATTATCGCCCGGGCAAAAGCGCCGAGGGGAAAGTAAAGCTCTCATCCAACGAAGCCGACTACGCCCCACCATCATTCGTGCAAGATGCCATCCACGCTGCTGTGCAGTATGGCAACCGCTATGGCGAATTCAGGTCCCCGGAGCTCACAGCAGCGCTTGCGGAATACCTTGGGTTGAGCGAGGACAATCTTTGCGTTGGCCCTGGCGCTTCATCCATCGTGCAACGCGCCGTCCGCATCACCTGTAATACCGGCGATGAGGTGGTCTTTCCTTGGCGCAGCTTCGAGGCCTACCCGCTGTATGTGCGCATGGCTGGCGCCGTTCCAGTCACAGTCCCGCTTGCCGACGACTACAGCATCGATTTGCGTGCCTGTGCCAAAGCCATCACGGACAAGACCAAACTGGTGATCTTGTGCAACCCGAACAACCCTACCGGCACGACTTTTAGCCGCGCAGAATTCCGCGAGTTCATGGATATGATCCCGGATGATCTTGTGGTGCTGATCGACGAAGCTTACTGGGAATTTAACGATGACCCGGAGCGCCCAGATGCAGTGCAGGAAATTCAGGATTACCCAAACCTGATTGGCGCACGGACCTTTTCCAAGGCCTTCGGTTTGGCCGGCATGCGGGTTGGCTACGGCTTTGCCCAGCCAGAATTGGCAAAAGCGATGAACTTGGTGGCACTGCCACTGGCCGTGACCGGAATGGCGGAACAGGCAGCAATTGCTGCCCTGGCACACCGCGAAGCTTTTAGCCCGCGGGTGGAAGAATCCAAGCGCCAACGTGATCGCATTGCACAAGCTATCGGCGCGGCACCGTCGCAAGGCAACTTCGTGTGGCTACCACGCGCGGATGCGGCAGACGTGGAACAGCGCATCTTTGATGAAGGCGTGATCATCCGCCGTTACGGCGACGAAGGCGTACGCATTTCCGTGACTAGCGAACAAGAAGCCGATGCCTTCTTGAATGCGTGGGAACGCGCGGGGTTGAGCAAAAGCGATTCCCATTGCTAAACAACCCGGCGACCCGGCGCGCTGCATTAGTGGTCACACGGAACCAGTGGCACCGCTGCACTGGTTAGAACTGCACTGGTTAAAACAACGGCTCGTAATTCGGCAGTTCCATGGTCGAATCGAGCCCATACGTTGCGCACATGGCAGCCAGCCTACCGGGTGACTTAATCGAGAATTACGCCTTTCCGCAAAATGATATTGCCGTATTGGGCGGTTTCACCAGTCACGACTGTCAGATACGAACTTTGTGCGCGCTCATAGAAGCGAAACCGCTCTAAAAATTCTGGTTCTGCACCTGGGTCATACGCCGAAATTATCTTGCGATAGCTGTCCCAGACCGGAGCGTCAGAATCACCTGCTACCGGTGCCATGAGCAAATATTGTTTATCCTCGTATTGATCGAGTTTAAACAAAGGCATGATTGCCTCAAGCAAAGCAGGGATTCCTAGTCCATCCATGCGGATGGCACGCTGCCCATCACCGAACCGGGGATAATGGGCGTCGGCAAGCGTTATCTCGTCACCATGCCCCATTGCGGATAGTGCTGACAATAATTCGGGAGTCAGTAAGGGCGATATTCCGCGCAACATTGTTATTTCTTCCCCATCGTTGGTGCTGCCTCAATATCATCAGGTTTCTGGTGCTTGATGGCGTACAAGCCGAAGGCACCGATAACGATGAAGCACAGCAGAACGAAAGTGAAACCAACTTGCGGGTTAGTCGCGTCTTGGATTGCACCTTGGATCATTGGCGCGATTGCACCACCAATGATCGCCATCACCAGACCCGAGGAAGCGAATTTGGTATCGCGCCCCACTCCAGTCAAAGAAATTCCGTAAATGGTTGGGAACAGCAGCGAAATGCACGCGGACAAAGCGACAATGCACAATGCGCCCAAGACGTTTCCGGAAAGGATGCCGATGATCGTGAATACCACACCTAGACCACACATTATGGTCAACAGGTAGCGACCCTCGATTTTACCCATCAACCAGACCATGACGAACCTGGCAACCAAGAAGAACACGAGTGAGATCTGCAGCCACCAACCAGCAGTTTTTAGGTCTGCATCGAGCGTGTACTGGATATAAAACGGAATGAAAGTCCAGATACAAGTCTGTGCCGCCACATTAAAGAACTGCGCGACGACGCCGAAACGATAGGTTCCGTTGTTCCACAGGCGCCCAACAACGCCCTTCGGAACATTAGAGAAGTCGGTTTCTTCCATCGCTTTGTTCTTTGGAACTTTAACGAAGAAGATCGATAGCGCCAGCGCTACGTACAACACGCCCAGGATGATGTATGGAATCATCACCTTTTCCAGTTCCTGGGAGGTTTGCTCGAGCAACTGGTCTTCGCTAAGTCCGGACTTGTCGACGGATTCACGAATATGAGGTGCTACCAACAGGGTGGCCATCAAAACGCCGATGTTGGCACCGATCGGGTTGAAGGCCTGCGCAAAGTTCAGGCGTCGAGTCGCATTCTTCTCCGGCCCCAGCGACATTACGTACGGATTCGCTGAAGTTTCGACAATCGACAATCCACCGGCAAGAATAAACAGTGCCGCAAGGAATACCCCGTAGGTCATAATTTGTGACGCAGGGAAGAACATGAAGGCGCCCAGTGCTGCCATGCTCATGCCCAGGACAACTCCGCCTTTGAATCCCAGCTTGGTATTGATTATGGCTGCCGGGATGGCAAGTAAGAAATATGCCCCGAAGTATGCAAACTGTACGAGAGCTGATTGAAACGCGTTCATATCGAAAACCGAGCTGAACACGTTAACCATTGGAGCGGTGAGGTCAGTCGAAATTCCCCACGCCGCGAAACACGAAACGATCAGGACGAAGGGAAGCAGCAACCCTGGGTAAAGGAATCCACCGGATTCGTTTTTCTTCGTTCCAGTAGATTTTTGCGTTCCTGTAGCTTCTGTTCCCGCGCTATTCGCTGGGTTCAGATTTGATTTTCCATTCATATCGCATCCTTAGAAAATGAAGGCTTAGGCCTTGGGTAGTGGCTCTGGGTGGTGGCGATTTATCCTGTTAGGCACCAGGCGTGTAAAGATATTTCTCTGTGCTGGCCAGAGTCATTTCACAACTGTTTCCCGGTAACAGTGGCGGCATGTAGTTACCGTTTTTGATCACGACCGGGTCCACGAAATGCTCGTGTTGGTTATCGACATATTCGATCAGCCGGTTTTCCAATGTGCATGACACTGACAGATAATCGAACATCGCAAAATGTTGCACGGCCTCGCACAAGCCGACGCCGCCAGCATGCGGCACCACAGGCTTGTTAAATTTATGTGCCAGCAAATACTCGATGAGGAGTTCTTGTGGCCCCGCCACCCGGGTAGCATCTACCTGCATAATTCCGAAGGCATTAGCCTGCAAAAATTGCTTATAGAGGATTCGGGATTGCATCTGCTCGCCGGTTGCTACGGGGATTGGGTCCACGGCGCGGGCAATCGCAGCGTGCCCGAGCACATCATCAGGGCTGGTCGGTTCTTCCACAAACGCGAGATCGAATTCGTGGAATTGTTTAATCCAATCAATTGCCTGTGGGACGTCCCATACCTGATTGGCGTCCACTGCCAAGCGAACGTTGGGACCGATTGCTTCCCTGGCTAGGGCCAACCGACGCAAATCGTCATCAAGGTTCTGGCCGACTTTGAGTTTGATCAGCTGGAAGCCTTTGTCCTGGCTTTCCGTTTTCGCCAATCTGACCATCTTGTCATCGGAATAGCCCAGCCATCCGGCCGCCGTGGAATATCCCGGGTAGCCGTGAGCCAAAAGATTATCGATTCGCTCTTGCTGGCCTCTTTTACCATCTTTTAGGAAAGAGATAGCTTCTTCTGGAGTTAAAGCATCCGTGAGATACCGGAAATCGAGAGTCGCCACCAAGTCGGCTGGATCCATCTCCGCTAATAACCGCCAGAGTGGCACCTCTGCACGTTTAGCTTTCAGGTCCCAGAACGCATTCAGCACTGCACCGATAGCCATATGCTCGACGCCTTTTTCTGGGCCCAGCCAGCGCAGTTGGGAATCATGCACCAGGTCATCCCAGGCACGCTTCATATTGTCGAGGTATGGTTCTATCTCTTGCCCAATAAATCGTTGGCTAAGCGACTCAATAGCTTTACACACGACGTCGTTACCACGTCCGATGGTGAAAACGAAGCCGATACCAGTATGCCCGTCGTCTGCGTCCGTCGAAATTTCTACGTACGCAGAAGAATAATCCGGGTCGGGGTTCATCGCGTCAGAGCCGGAGAGTGACTGCGAGGTTGGAAATCTAAAATCGTAGGTTTTTATCTGCGTGATTCTGGACAATTGTGCCCTCCTTACCGGATGGCTCTGCGCGCACCATGAAGCGTGAAGTTTCACATGGCAGAACCTAGTTCCTAAATTGTGTAGTTAGGAATGTAGTTCAAGTCACGAACATACGCAAGGGGTTGTACAAATTACGTTCAACCTCACACACAAACCACCCATAACAATCGTGCGACAATAGGCATTAGCCCAGCTACTGATGAAGTAATTTTCACCCCATGCCTGCCAATATCCGCGAGGAGCACCCCCAATAATGACTGCGCCGAACGCTCGCCTCACTGCCGCCGACAAAACGTTGCTTGTTTTACAAGCCGCCATTGAGCACGAACGCTTTTCAGACATCGTCACAGCTACCGGATTCGCCAAGGCTACGGTGCACCGAATCCTGCAAACGCTACTTGACTACGAATTTGTCTACCTCGCAAATGATGGGACTTATGCGCCTGGTGTCACCTCACTTCGCCTCGCCAGCCGAGCGTTTAATTCGATTGACATTTCCGAAGTTGCCAACCCAGTACTGACACAGCTTGCCGAAGAAACTGGATACACCGTGCACGTTGGTGCGCTCAACGTCAATGAGGCAATTTACGTCGCCAAACGCCAAGGCCCAACCCCCTACGAGATCCCATCCACAATCGGCAAACGCCTTCCACTCCACTCGACTGCAATTGGAAAGTGCCTACTCGCCGGCATGGATAAGTCAGAACTAGAAAGCGCCATCAGGCAAGCAGGACTCGCTGCACTAACCCCAAACACCATTACCACCCCAGAAGACCTCGACCAGGAAATCGCGGTCGTACGCACCCGTGGCTACAGCTTCGATGATGAAGAAAATGTCCCCGGAATTCGCTGCATTGGTGCACCGATCTTCAACCACTCCGGGAAAGCTACATACGGGATTTCCCTCACCTCCCTGGCAATGGAAAACACATTGAAGCAGGTGGAACGGTTTGCGCCGTTGATCACCGAAGCCGCAGCCGAAATATCACATAATTTGGGTGCACATACGACGAAATATTCCAGCTAGATCACACTAATTGACATTGCGGGTTCCATCTCACATTTTCTTGGGGTACTATGAGAAAAAACATGAAACAGGGTTTCACACCATAGAACCAAAGGATGGTGCAGCATGGACCTTCACCTCGACAAAAAAGTTTTCGTCGTCACCGGTGGCATGGGCGGAATCGGCAAGGCAATCGTATTTGCGCTCGCGCGCGAAGGTGCGGTTCCGGTCATCCTTGATCGCACTCCCCTCAACGACGAATACAGAACCGAAATCGAAAATCTCACGGCAGATTACGCTGCCTACGAGATTGATCTGAATAACACCGACGACATAGCAGGCATTATCGATGATGCCTACCAGCGTTATGGGCATATCGACGGCATCGTAAACAATGCGGGTGCCAACGATAATAAAGCGCTCGAAGAAACTTCCTGGCGTGAGTTTGAACAATCTTTGCATAGCAATCTCACGCATTACTACGAGACCGTTCACGCAGCTCAAAGATACCTGCAAGAATCTGCCGGAGCCATTCTCAATATCGGCTCGAAAACCGCGCTGACCGGCCAAGGAAAAACCTCAGCCTACGCAGCCGCTAAAGGTGCCATCCTAGGCCTGACCCGTGAATGGGCTGCTGCATTAGCTCCCCATGGGGTGCGCGTGAACGCACTCGTCGTCGCAGAAGCATGGACCCCTTTGTACGAAAAGTGGATTAAATCTTTTGGCGATGAAGAGGCTCAACAGAAGCGTCTACAGCTCATCACCAACGAAATTCCCCTGCACAACCGCATGACCACGGTCGAAGAGCTCGCTGATACAGCAGTGTTCTTACTGTCGGACCGGTCTTCGCACACTACCGGCCAGTGGATCCATCCGGATGGTGGCTACGTGCACTTAGACCGGGCTTTGTAAAGCAGGTTGCAACGACAGCTGTAATCGCGAAAACGGTACGGGAAATGACTAATCTGAAGATTTTCGATTCTCACATTCATGTGTGGGATCTTGCAGCCCAACAGCTCGACTGGCTGCAGGGCGTAGATTCCATGTTGCATAGGTCTTTCAGTTTTTCTGACCTTAAGCAGGCTTACAACAACCTGCACGACAAAGGTCTGGAGGACGTCGAACTAGTCGGTGCACTGCATGTGGAAGCCGACGTCGCTGATCCTGTTGACGAAGACGCTCGCATTACATCTTTAATGCAGCAGGAACCGTTACTAAAAGGCTTCGTTACGCATGCTTATTTACACAAAGATTTGCAAGTTACTCTAGGTGCCGCCGGAGTGCGGGAAGTGTTGCATAACGATAACGTACCCCGAGGCCGCTGCTTAGAAAGCAGCTTCGCCGCGGGTTGCAGGAACTTATCTAGCCAAGCAAAGGTTTTCGATCTCTGCATGCGCACCCCGGAATTAGGAGATTTCTCGACAGCCTATGCAGATTGTGCAAATACCCGCGTTGTTATTGACCATTGCGGCAATGCCCAAAATCTCAATGGCGAGTTTGCCAGCAATATGAGAGCTCTAGCCGAACACCCCAATGTGTACTGCAAACTCTCAGGGCTAAGTTACGAATCCACAGCAGATGCCTACCGGCTATTGGAGTTTCTCGGCGAGATCTTCGGCCCGCAAAGACTCATGTTTGCATCAAACTGGCCGGTCATCGGTATTTATACCGAGTTACATACGCATATCACCGCAATACGGAAAGTGTTTGGCGATGATCCTGATGTGTTTTCCAGTACTGCCCGTTCCGTTTATAACTTGAAAGGAAAATAAATGTTTACAGGAGTTTACTGCCCGTCAATAACTCCATTTCACAGCGACGGCAGCATTGATTTTCAGGCTTGGGAAGCCCATCTCGAGCGACTGATTTCCGGAGGCATTTCCGGTGTTTTAATCTTCGGCAGCATCGGTGAGTTCTATGCGTTGAGCACGGAACAAAAGAAGCAGGCTATCGAATTTGTTAGCCAGGTTGTCCAAGGCCGCATGCATTTCTTTATTGGCTCGGGCAGCGCCCGAATAGAAGAAGTCAAAGAACTCAATGCCCATGGTCTGAAACATGGGGCCGATGCTGCAGTTGTCGTCAGCCCATATTATTTTGGCCCCAGCGATGAACTTGCAGTGCAATATTTCACTGAGCTTGCCGACGCTTCTGAGTTGCCCATCGTGCTGTACAACTTCCCCGACCGCACAGGCAATGATCTTTCGGCGGAACTTATCAGCCGGATTGCACAGGCACACCCAAATATCGTCGGGGTAAAAGACACCGTGGATTCCGCAGCCCACACTAGACGGGTAATCCGAGATACCCCAGATAGTTTTTCCGTGCTTTCCGGTTTCGACGAGTACTATTTCCCCAACCGCATCGCAGGGGGCCAGGGCGTTTTGTGTGGACTCACCAATGTCGTTCCGGAGATTTTCGGCGACATGCACCGCGCATATGAGTCTGGCGATTTAGCCGCTGCAGCACAGAATGCGGAAAAGATTGCTGCTCTGATGTCTGTCTACGAGGTAGGTGATCACTTCATCCACACCATAAAACACGCTGTGCGTTATGCCAGCGGCGCAGATTTCAGCACCGCCACGCATGAGCCATATATCGAGCTAACAAGAGCACAGCAGGAAGAAATTGCTCGACTCATTGACACTGCTCGCAGCTAACGCAGTAGTGCAACTAACCCAGTAGTTACACCAACCAAGGAGTTTTCATGTCCAGCTACCAGAACTACATCAACAACGAATTCGTCGCCCCAGCCGAATTCCACGACGTTCTCAACCCGTCGACGGGTGAGGTCATCGCCCAGGCACCAGCTTCCGATGCCGCAGCAGTAGATCAGGCAGTACAAGCAGCCAAGACCGCTCAGGTGGAATGGGCAAAGCTACCTGCCATTGAGCGTGCCGGGTATTTGACCAAGATCGCAGCAGAACTACGCAACCACGTCGACCGTTTCGCTGATTACTTGGTGCGTGAGCAAGGTAAAGCCCGTGGCCTGGCCAAAGTCGAGGTCAGCTTCACTGCCGATTACCTCGACTACATGGCTGGTTTTGCCCGTCGCATTGAAGGCGAAGTCATCCCATCGGATCGCCCAAACGAGTCCATTTTCCTGACCTACCAACCCATTGGCGTCGTCGGTGGCATCTTGCCATGGAACTTCCCGTTCTTCCTCATCGTGCGCAAAATGGCGCCGGCCCTGGTCACCGGCAACACGATCGTCATCAAGCCTTCAGACGAAACCCCCATCAACGCCTTCGAGTTCGCCAAACTGGTCGACGGCATCGGCCTGCCTAAGGGCGTATTCAACATGGTCGGTGGCCGCGGATCTGTCGTGGGTGATGCATTGACCCGCCACAAAGACGTCGACATGATCTCGATGACGGGATCGGTAGCAACCGGCAAGAAAATCATGGCAGCTGCTGCGGAAAACCTCACCCGCGTCAACCTAGAACTCGGCGGTAAGGCACCAGCGATCGTGCTTGCCGACGCCGACCTGGACCTGGCAGCCACCGCCATCTGGAACTCACGCGTGATCAACACCGGCCAGGTCTGCAACTGCGCGGAAGTCGTGCTCGTGGAAGAAGCCGTGCATGATGAGCTCGTCGCCAAGCTGAAGGACAAATTCGAGTCCACCCGCTACGGTGATACTTCCACCGAGGACGAGCTGGACATGGGCCCACTGATCAACCAGGCCGGATTGACGAATGTCAGCGAAATGGTGCAAGCCGCCGTCGACGCCGGCGCCCAGGTGGTGTGTGGCGGTGCCGCTGCTGAGGATAAAGGCAAAGGCTTCTTCTACCAGCCAACGCTGTTGGACGGCGTAGAAAAAGGCGCTGCGATTACCCGCGAAGAAGTCTTCGGTCCTGTTCTACCGGTGGTTACCGTCAAGGATTTGGATGAGGCCATTGAGTTCGCGAACAGCTCGGAATACGGCTTGACCTCATCGGTATATACCGAGAACGTGCACAAAGCCCACAAGGCTGCTCGCGAGCTGCTCTACGGCGAGACCTACATCAACCGCGAAAACTTCGAAGCAATGCAGGGCTTCCACGCTGGCCGTCGCAACTCTGGTATCGGCGGTGCCGATGGCAAGCACGGCATCATGGAATTCGTCGAAACCCACGTAACCTACATCGAATCCAAGATGTAATTCCTAGAGTTTTGGCAGCAGATTTTTTGCTAACGTAATAATTATGAAAAAGATTGTTCCGCTATGTGTAGCTGCTGCCTTGACCCTGAGCGCGTGCTCTTCTGCTGACGAAGCCGCTGATTCTGTCAAAGACGCAGCCTCGGAAGCAGCAAGCACCGCATCCTCGGTTGCTTCGGACGCCGAGAAAACCGCCAACAAGGATGGCGAATCCCGCACTGTGGATACCGAACTCGGCGAGGTAGAAGTACCTGCCGATGTGAAATCCGTCGTGGTGCTGACTGGCAGCCGCGACCTCGATATTGCTCTATCTTTGGAGCTGCCGGTCACCGGTTATCCGAAGGCACCAGAGGCGTTTGATTTGGATTCGCCATTGGCTGCAGAAATCAAACAAGCCGACGAAGATGGCGCAGAAACGCTGTACACCGCTGGTGATGAAGAAGTAGACATCGACGCTGTTAAAAAAGCCGACCCGGACCTAATCATCGGTGCGGTCCAGGATGTCACCCCGATCCACGACGAACTCAAAGAGATCGCCCCGGTTCTGCCAATCGGTGATTTTTCCACCGCTACCTGGCAAGATGATCTGATGCTGGTTGCGTCTGCCACCGGTACTGAAAAAGAGGGTGGCAGCCTGATTGCCGATTATGAGAAACGCGTCGGCAAGCTGTCGGATAAGTACGCCAAGGTCCTGGCGGACAACAAGTTCGCCCCGGTCAGCTACGACGGCGAAGAGTTCGTCATCAACGGAACCCGTTTGCTCTCGCAGATGCTGCAGGACCTCGGCGCGGAACCTTCGAAGGCATTCAACGAAGCCCTGGAGGGTGTCACTGGCAAGTACTCTGTCGATGAGATTGGCGATGAGCTTGCCGACGTCGACGCCTTGGTGGCCCTGGTCAACGAGAAGTCCGTTTGGCAATCGCTGCAGTCGAATGCACAGTTCGGCAAGATTCCAGCGGTGAAGAACGAAGCCGTGGTCCGCTCTGATGAGCAGACCCATGAAGGCGCTTATTACTCCGCAATGCACGCCCTTGATGTCATTGAAGAGCTGCTAGAAATGCTGGATGCAGACAGCAAATAAGCTCAACTGATGCGCTCGACCCGGCTGCATGATCTAGGCTTTCACTGCATAAGTACAGCTCGGCTGCATAAGCTCAGCTACTGAAAATCCCGCGAGCGCACCGCAAGCAACTCACTGATTTCTAGGGGTTCCAGCCGGTCGGCCACCACGGTGGCTGCCCCGCTGGCGTTTTGCACTATCCCGCGCACCACCAAAGCTCTGGCGGTGCGCGCTAGTCTTTTCTGCCTCTTCCACAACCCCGGCGAAACAATAACGTTAATCAGCCCGGTTTCATCTTCCATTCCCAGAAACGTCGACCCGCTAGCGGTATTCGGGCGCTGCCGGTGGGTAATCATGCCTGCCACACGGATACGTTTACCATCCGTAACCCGCAACAAGTCCGCAGCACGAAGCACCTGTTGGCCTGCCAACGCATGCCGCAGCAACTCCATCGGCTGGGTATCCGGGGTTACTCCGGTGCTGGCAAGATCTGCCACCAGCATTTCAAAACCACTCATTCCGGGAAGCGCCGGTGCAGCAATCGCCGAAAGCCCCGGCAACATACCCGGCTGTTCGGTAGCAGCCACACCAGCCACCCATTGCGCTTGCCGACGATCCAGCCCGAGTATTTCCAATGCCCCAGCGCGGGCGAGTGCTTCGACCTCGCGTACTGATGCCCCGGTTCGGCGCACCAGATCGGCTACCGAAGACTGTCGAGACAACGCGGGTTGCGCGGTGACGATAGCTTCGGCGGTAGACGTCGACAAGCCTTTCACAGAACCAAGCCCCAAACGGATGGCCCCGCTGGTCACGCTGGCTTCTACCTGCGAATCCAACACCGAAACTGGCAGGATCTGCACCCCGTGGCGGCGGGCATCCTGAATCAGCGACTGCGGAGAATAAAAACCCATCGGCTGGGCGCGCAGCAGCCCCACACAAAATTCTGCCGGATAGTAGCACTTGAACCAGGCAGAGAAAAACACCAGTGAGGCAAAAGACTGCGAATGCGATTCCGGAAACCCATAAGCTGCAAAGGCTACGATCTTTGACCACAGCTTATAGGCTATTTCTGCCTCGATCTGGTTGGTTTCCCAACATCCGCGCAAAAAGCGTTCTTGCAGCGCGGCCATGCGCTCAGGTGAGCGCTTCGATCCCATCGCCCGGCGGAGATCATCGGCTTCTGTGCCACTAAAACCTGCGGCATCAACCGCGATATGCATTAATTGTTCCTGAAATAATGGAATTCCCAGGGTTTTCGCCAAAGCTTTTTCCAGCACCGGGTGGTCATAGGTGATCTTTTCCAGGCCATCCCGCCGTCGTAAGTACGGGTGCACGGAACCGCCTTGGATCGGCCCAGGGCGGATCAGTGCGACTTCCACCACCAAATCGAAAAAACAGCGAGGTTTTAACCGCGGCAGGGTGTTCAATTGCGCACGTGATTCCACCTGAAATACGCCCACGGCATCAGCCCGGCACAGCATGTCATAAACATTGTGGTCTGCTAAATCGATTTCCCAAAGATTCACGGTATGCCCGTGTTGTTCCTGCACCAGGTCAATCATGTGGTGCAAAGCTTCCAGCATGCCCAGCCCCAGCAAGTCGAATTTCACCAAGCCTGCGCCCGCGCAGCTGTCTTTGTCCCATTGCACGACGCTGCGGCCTTCCATCGCCGCCCACTGCGTGGGCACCACGTCGGTGACTGGCCGGTCGCACAAAACCATGCCCCCGGAATGAATCCCCAAATGGCGTGGTTGTCCCAGGAATTGCTCGGAAAGAGCCACCACATTATCCGGAGGCTCTGTTTTGCCTTGCGCCCAGCTATCTGCGGTGCCTTGGGGGAACCCCAACGCCCGCGCAGCATCACGAACCGCACCTTTCCGGCGGTAGGTAATCACATTAGCCACCTGCGCGGCACGGTCACGCCCGTACGTGGCATAGACGTATTGGATGACTTCTTCCCTACGAGTGGATTCAATATCAAGGTCAATATCTGGTGGACCATCACGGTCTGCCGACAAGAAGCGTTCGAATAGCAGCTGCGCACTGATTGGTTCCGCGTTGGTGATCCCCAGGCTAAAACACACCACGGAATTAGCTGCCGACCCCCTGCCCTGGGCCAAGATGTTCTGTTTCACACAGAAATCAACAATATCCATCACGATCAAAAAATAGCCAGGAAACCCGAGTTTCTCGATAACCCTGAGCTCATGCGCAATCTGGTTTTTAGCTTTCTGATAGACCTGTTCCGGATACGCCTGGTAGCGTTGCCGGGCCCGCTCAAAGGTCAGCTGCCTTAGCCAGCTCATTTCAGTTTCTCCGTCGGGTACAGCAAAATGCGGTAAGCGCGGAGCCACGATATCCCAACTAAAAGCACATTCTGCAGCAATATCGACGGTTTCTTGCAGCAGCTGTTCCCGCCCCGGAGCTAAACGCAGCATGCCACGGCCATCACGCAACCACTGCGCCCCCATCGGGTGCGTGTGCCAACTAGCGGTGTCCAGTGATTCGCGCTGCGCCAACGCGGCTTTCGCACTAGCTAGACGAGTTTCCTTACGGGTAGCAGCATGTGGGCTGGCGCTAATGATGGCACGAAGGCGCGGCCTTCTCCACGTAGTTTCCCCGTTAGTTCCACGTGTTTTAAGACCTTGTGCGGCAGCTACTTGCACCAAATTCTCAGATTCTGCAGTTTTCACCGCCGCAGCAGCGGAATCCAAAGCAGCAAAGTGATCAGCGTCTTCCGGTAATAACTTAGATTCATAGTGTAGAACCAAGCTGTCTATTCCGAAGCATTCGATCAAGGTATCGAGCATACTAAGCCAAGAATAATCCACGAGAATATAGCATTGCCCGGCCAATTGCTCGGCCAAAGATTCCAAGCTTGGATACCGCGGGCGCCGATCATCACTAGCCATATGCGCAGCCGCCATCACCCGAGACAACAGACGGTAGCCTTCCGGGGTGCGCACCAGGACGGTAAGACTGCCATGATCCAGACTCAGCCGAGCACCAAAAATGGTCGGCAAACCAGCTTTAGCTGCAGCTTCCGCAAAGACGATGGAACCATAAAAGCCGTCGTGATCGCAGATACCCAACGCGGTCAAGCCCAGTTGACAGGCACGTTCCACCAGGGCTTCTGGATCCGAAGCTCCCACAAGGAAGCTATAGGAGCTCACCGCAGTTAATTCCGCAAAGGCTGGGCCGTCGGCAAGCTTATACCCTGCAGAATCTTGCGAGTTAGAGACAATATCAGCACGTGCGGGCAGCAATACGGGGGCAGGCACTGGATGCCCAGATAAGATCCTTTCCAAACGGGACCACGGCAGGCCCGCACCACCATTGAAATTCATGAGTGCAACCCTACACAGAAAGCCGCACGGGTGCGTATACATTTTCGAACAAAGCAAAATCTACGCCCCCTTAAACAGCAGCAGTTGAACAAAAATGTAGACAAAGCTGTATAGCGTCTGCTAGATTCCACGTCATTGCATCCGCATGCACCAAGGGCCAAAACTGCATGCTGGAAACTCCCATGAAAGGACCCCACACCCTATGAAGATCCGCCGTATTATTGCAGGCAGCACCGCTGCACTGACCGCAGCCACCCTGGTTGCCTGCTCCAGCGATGACTCCGCCAATTCCGCTAACGGTGAAGGCGGATACTCCAAAGACGACACCATCGTTATCGGCACCACCGATGCTTCGATGCCATCGTGGGCAGTATTCGAAGAAGTCGCAGAAGAGCACGGCTTCAACATCGATCTGCGCAACTTCGCGGAATATTCCACCCCAAACCCAGCGCTAACCCAGGGTGAACTGGATACCAACAAATTCCAGCACCTGATGTACTTGGCACAGCACAACATTGGCTCCGGCGACGACCTGGCGCCACTAGTTTCCACAGAGATCTACCCATTGGGCCTGTACTGGAAGGACGCCGAAAAGCTCGACGTTGACCAGATCGAAGGCGAAGAAATCGCCATCCCGAACGACACCGTGAACCAGGGTCGTGCACTGTTGCTGCTACAGGAAGCTGGCCTGATCAAGCTGACCGGCGATTCCAAGTACACCCCAACCCCGGCTGATATCGACAAAGACGCTTCCAAGGTCACCGTCACCCCGATCGACGCTGCCCAGACCGCACGCTTGTACGGCGAAGGCCGCCCTGCTGTGATCAACAACTCCTTCCTGGAGAAGGCCAACATTGATCCAAAGGAAGCCATCTTCGAAGATGATCCAAATGGTGAAGGCGCCGAGCCGTACATCAACCTATGGGCCGTGCGTGCCGACAACGTCGACGATGCTGTACTGAACGAGCTGGCAGAACTGTGGCACGACGAGCGCGTCGCAGAAGCTGTACGCGAAGAATCCGGCGGCACCGCCGTGCAAATCAAGCGTCCACGCGCAGAACTGCAAGAGATCCTGGACAAGCTGGAAGAGGAACTACAGCAGGGCTAATTCGGAGCACATTCGGGACTCATCCGAATATTTCTAACCAGGCTAGTAACGAAATACGCTTAGTCACGGCTAACATAGCTGCGACTAAGCGTTTTCCGTCTAAGAAGAAATGATGGTTTTTTCGTGGTAAAACACTCGGGCCAAAGCCCTACTAGCGGAAGTGGCGAACGCCGCGGCACCCGCATCGAATTCACCAACGTCGAGAAAGTCTTCGCGAGCAAGAAGAAAGGCTCTGCGAAGGTCACCGCCGTCGACGATGTCACCTTGACCGTTGAGTCCGGTGAAGTCATCGGCATCATCGGCTATTCCGGCGCAGGTAAATCCACCCTGGTGCGCCTGATCAACGGCCTAGATTCACCAACTTCCGGTTCGCTAAAACTCGACGGCACAGAGATCGTCGGCATGTCCGAAGCAAAAATGCGCGGACTACGCCGCAATATCGGGATGATCTTCCAGCAATTCAACCTCTTTAATTCCCGTACCGCAGCCGCAAATATCGAGTTCCCGCTGAAGCTCGCCGGTATCGCAAAAGCCGAACGCAAAAAACGCGTGCAAGAGCTACTCGAATTCGTCGGTCTTGGCGAACGTGGCAACTCCTACCCCGAGCAGCTATCCGGCGGACAAAAACAGCGCGTCGGCATTGCCCGCGCCCTGGCGACAAACCCGTCGCTGTTGCTTGCCGACGAAGCCACCTCCGCACTCGACCCAGAGACTACTCAAGAAATCTTGGAAGTATTGCGGAAAGTCAACCAAGAATTCGGGATCACCATCGTGGTGATTACCCACGAAATGGAAGTCGTGCGCTCCATCGCGGACAAAGTCGCGGTGATGGAAAACGGCTCCGTCGTGGAATACGGCGAGATTTACGAAATCTTTTCTGCACCGAAAACGGACGTCGCCAAGCGATTCGTCGCTACTGCCCTACGCAATGAACCGGACTCTATTGAAGCCGATGACCTACTGGCCCACGACGGGCGCCTGTTCACCATCGAGCTGACCGAAAACTCCGGGTTCTTTGAAGCCGCCGCCACGCTGCGTTCAGGCGGTGGTTCCATCAATATCGTGCACGGTGGCGTCACCACCCTGCAGCAGCAGTCCTTTGGCAAAATGACTGTGCGTCTCAACGGCTCTGATGACACCATCGATGAGTTCTACCGCACCTTATCCCAGCGCACCCACATTGAGGAGATTAAGCGATGATTTCCGCAGCTGATACCAACTGGGACCGCCTGGGCCCCATGTTTTCCGACGCAATCGTCGACACAGTGGTCATGGTTGCTTTCGCCATGGCTGTCGGCGGCATCCTCGGCCTAGTCACCGGCGTTTTCTTATTCACCACCCGCGAAGGCGGGATCCTGCAGAACAAATTCTTCTACACGGTCCTAAACATCCTGGTGAACTTCGTCCGCCCAATCCCCTTCATCATTTTGCTGGCGTTGCTACAACCAGTGACTGTGGGAGTGATCGGCTCCTCCATTGGCCGCGAATCCGCGGCATTTGTGATGGGGATTGCCGCAACCTTCGCCGTCGCCCGTATCGTCGAACAGAACCTAGTCGCGATCGATCCCGGCATTATCGAAGCTGCCCGCGCAATGGGTGCTGGCCCGTGGCGAATCATCACCCGCGTGATCCTCCCCGAAGCCCTGGGGCCATTGGTCCTGGGTTACACCTTCATCTTCATCGCGATTGTCGACATGTCCGCCATGGCCGGTTACGTCGGCGGCGGCGGTTTGGGTGACTTCGCCATCGTCTACGGACACCGCGCCTTCAACTACGAGGTCACACTGGTTGCTACTGCCGTGATCATCCTGATGGTGCAGGCCGCGCAGTTCTTCGGCAACTGGTTGTCCAAAAAGATCATGCGCCGCTAAATCATCTGGCGCTAGATCATGCACCGCTAGTGTCCGCACCCTTTACTACCACCCAGCCCGGCTTAATCGCCGGGCTTTTTCCATACGAACAGCACGTCATTAAACACAGCTGCAGTCAGGTTACTGTCCGGTAGTCGGCGTGGTCATACCCGGCAAGGTTGCGTCACCAGGGAAAAGCCTTGGCCCAACCCACAACATGACGTAAACCAACCCGACAAGCACAGGAATCTCGACCATCGGACCTATTGTTCCAGCTAACGCTTGTGCGGAATGCGCTCCGAAAGTACCGATGGATACGGCAATAGCCAATTCGAAATTATTTCCGGCAGCTGTAAACGACACCGACGAAGACTGCGCATAATTCATCCCCACCAGTTTTGAAACAACCAACGACACAGCAAACATCCCAACAAAATAAAGCAGCAATGGGACGGCTACACGAACTACTGCCGTCGGTTGCGCTGCAATGTGTTCACCTTGCAGGGAAAACAATAAAACGATGGTGTACAACAGCCCAAGCAGCGCCAATGGTGAAATAGCTGGCAAAAATTTCGTTTCATACCATTGCCGCCCTTTGATATTTTCTCCCACACCCCGGGACAAAGCACCAGCAACCAGAGGCACTCCGAGGAACACCAACACAGAACTCACGATGGTCCAGAAGGAAAACTCCACTTCGCTGGCACCCAGCCCCAACCATTGGGGTAATACTTGCAGATAAAACCAGCCAAGCAGCCCGAACATAAGTACCTGAAATACAGAGTTAATAGCCACCAAAACAGCTGTAGCTTCCCGGTCACCACAGGATAGATCTGACCACACCAGCACCATTGCAATGCACCTGGCCAAGCCAACGATGATTAATCCAGTACGAAGTTCCGGCTGATCAGGTAAGAAAAACCACGCCAATGCAAACATGAAGGCTGGCCCCACCAGCCAATTAAGCACGATTGATACTGTCATCAACCGCTTATCTGCAACGATCTTGCGGGTTTTATCGTAACGAACTTTCGCTAGAGGCGGGTACATCATCACCAGCAAACCGAGTGTAATAGGCAAAGAAATGCCACCTACTTCTAGCCGCGCCAGCGTTTCTCCGATTCCCGGCATCGTGCGCCCCAGGAGTAGTCCAACACCCATCGCGACGAGGATCCATACCGGTAAAAATCGATTCAACCAGGACATACGCGGACGTTGGGCAACGGTCATAAAACTCCTTAAAAACAATTCTGAGCATCAAGCCAGAATCCTAAACTTATATCGATAGCTATCAATATTTTATATCGATAGCCGTCAATATAAAATAGTTGTTATGACCTCCCCAGAGACTCTCCCGCTGACTGATCTCACCTCCTGTTGTTCCCTGGGATCTGGCCTTTTGACCAAAAGTGAAGCTGAACGCTATTCCATTCTGTTCACAGCGCTGTCCGATCCCACCCGCCTACGATTACTCTCGCGGCTAGCTGCGGAGGGATGCGAACCAGTTAGCGTCGCAGAGTTAACAGAATTATCAGGGTTGAGCCAACCTACCGTATCCCATCATTTAGCACGCTTAACCGAGGTCGGCTTATTGACCAAGGTACGAATCGGCCGTACGGTCACCCACCGCGTGCGTCCACAGCTTTTCGCAGAACTACGTACCGTCCTGCAGATCGGATAGAACTAAGCAAACAGCAACGGCGACACGATGGAAGGCAAGACATCGCAAGGGACAAAATCTATGAATACGGCCGGCACACGCGCTCACGAACGCAACCCCAACATTGACCACCACGAAGCCATCATTATTGGAGGGGGCCAAGCCGGCCTAGCTACCGCATACTATCTACTGCGCGCTGGGGTCGACACCCTCGTTCTGGATGATCAAGACGCCCCTGGTGGGGCATGGCGTCACGTATGGCCGTCGATGACCTTGTTTTCCACCGCGAGTTTTTCCAATCTTCCGGGCAAACCCATGCCAGAATACGACGGCTTCCCTCCGGCTGACCACGTCGTTGCTTATTTGGACGATTATGAGCAGCGCTACCGGGTCCCCGTCGAGCGCCCTGTACACGTTGACCAGGTAGAACGGAAAGACGACGGCTACCACGTTTTTGCTGGCGAGCAGTCCTGGACCGCAACACACATCGTCGCTGCCACTGGAACCTGGTCTAGCCCTTTTGTTCCGCATTACCCAGGCACGTTTGACGGCACCCAGTGGCATTCCGCGAATTATCCCGGGCCGGAGCCCTTCCGCGATTCTTCTGTCGCTGTAGTAGGTGCCGGAAACTCTGCGGCACAAATAGCCGCCGAACTCACCGACTATGCCGATGTCACCTGGTACACCCGGAATGAACCACGGTGGATGCCTGATGATGTCGATGGCCGCGTGTTATTTCGCCGCAACAGAAAGCGAGCCCTAGCCATGCAACGCGGTGACAAAGACCCTGGGGCTGATAGCAACCTGGGCGACATCGTCGCACTGCCGAAAGTGCGCGAGGCTCGTGACTCCGGGCGGTTGCAGGCAACCCCCATGTTCGACTCACTCGATGAGGTAAGCACCGATCACCTTATTTGGTGCACAGGTTTCCGCCCGGCACTAAAACCGATTCGCCATCTGCTCAATGGCACGACACCAAAATACACCGATCTACACTTAGTCGGTTACGGTGACTGGACTGGCCCCGGGTCAGCAACGATCACCGGAGTCGGCCCCTTTGCCAAAGAAACCGCACGGAAAATCGCAACCACATTCGGGAAAGAAGTGAAATAGCCGGCGCGAAAATATCAGGACGCCGCTAAATCAGTGACCGCCCAGCCCGGCTTCGTCGCAGGGTTTTTCCCGCAGGAAGCCACGACACCGTCGAAAAGCTGCTGTTCCAACGCAACCCGCCAGGTACGGCCGTCGCGGTGTACAACTTCCACCACGCACAAGTCTGCACCGGGGCCACTGGTCCCGCTAGATTCGCCGGGGGCACCGGTGGCACGTTCTGCAACCTGCCGAGCATAAACCAAGTCCTGGTAGTGCACATGCTCACCGGCGGCTAACAATTCACCGGCCACCGCTACTTCCGCGGCCTGGCTCGGCTCATCGTAGATTCCCCGCCCACGGTTGGCGGGATGAAAATACTTGCCTTCCAGTGCCGCCTGTAAAAGTTCACCACCAGCCTGCTCATTCAGCCGTCCAAAGCTATAGCCCCACGGCAGCAACAGCATCGCCGGCGCAAACCTGTGACCTTTAGTGTGCGAGGTTTCCCAGACCACATCACCGGTAGGCGATTTCTTTTCCAAGTATGCAGCCAGCGGACGCCCTTTCACCGCGCAGCAAACGTCGCGTTTAGCGTGTGTGCATACCAGGAGCAGTGGATCGCGGCTGGGGCGGGCAGCAAATTGTTTATTGTTCCCCGGCCCTGTCAGATCCAGTTGCAGAATATCTTCCGGCCCACCGATATAAAGTATCTCCGTATATGCCTGCTCCGGATACACCAAATACACCCGGTGCTGTCGGGGCATCTGGTGCCCGGCGCGACCAGGTTTGCGGATGAGCTGAAAACCGACCCCAGAACCCAAGTGCTCTTTGATTTTCTTGGAGAGCTCCGCGCCGAAGGTATCACCATCAAGTACGTCATGACTCCAACCGGCGGGCCATTCAAAAACCACATACATCCGGTCGCGTTTAGCGGTACCGGGCAATGGTTCTATTTGCACATCAGAACATCGTGGATTGTGGTTCCGGGATTCAGGTTCAGTCATACCCCCAGCCTAGAACACAATTAGGCAACGATTTGGTTGAGTCTTTCTATCGCTTTGCTCTTGTACGCTGATTGTCTTGGCCCCCAGTATTGTGGGCGACTACGGTAATGAATATGGTTTCCCGGAAGCGATACGTGCCAGGCTTAGCTACTGCGGTAGCAAGCTGTATGCTGTTGGGCGCGTGCACGGATTCCGGGACGAATGTTGCCGGGATGGGGTTCGGGGGGCACCGGCCTGATAACGATTCTGTGAATTCACATCCCGCACACACGGATGCTTCTGGTAAAGCGCAGAAAGGAAGCTCAAGTTCCGACGGTGCGCTTACCCCACGAACTCCAGCCTCGCCACAGCCTGAGCATTCGGCACCGGCTGGTTTGACGGCTCTTGGCGATACTAATGGCGCGCCAAAAACGGAGCGTTTGGAGGCACCGGCCCAATTGGCTGTCACGGATATCCGCATTGCTGGGCATGATGATTTCGATCGTGTGGTTTTTGAAATGGCGGGCAACGGCATGCCGGGCTGGTACGTCTCTTATACCGAACAGCCCTTCTACCAAGGCTCCGGCCGCACTGTGGATATGGAGCATTTGGTGGCCTTGAACATCAATATCGACGGCGTGGTGCGCTCGGATGAGGTTGCAAAGGATCTTCCCAGCCCAGATTATGCGGAGGTAGCCAAATTAGAGTCTGATCTGGGCAAGCAGCTCGGCGTCGTCAAGGAGTTCATCCCTGGTGGTATGCATGACGGCCGTGCCCAGTATTTCCTGGGGTTGGATATGAAACAGCCATTTTCGGTACAGGTTTTACGGGGACCGACGCGGCTGGTCATTGATATTTTGCATTAGTACATGGCTTCGATACGCCAAGCACGGTGTTGCCACACTAAGAGCCACGCTTTTGGATGCTGATCACCGGTGTTCTTGCCGACGAGCTGCATCCGCGCTAGCCGCTGGCTTTCATCAAAAATCTCGCTTTCCCACCATCCGGTATCCACGGGCCATGGCACCGACCAACCAAGCACCTGGAATTTCTTTTTTCCCCAGGACATGCCGGCGGGATCGGCACTCAATAGTGCCTCTGCGGTGACAAAAACCGGGTTTCCGTGTTTATCCACCAAGCGCACTCGGCTGACGGGGTGGTCCAGCCCGCCGCCCAGTCGCGTTGGTAATGGGGAGGGGATGGCACCGATCCATTCTGCACTGTGCCGGCCAGGTTCCCGAATATTTTCTGCAGCCTGCCCATAGGGCAAAAAGCGCACCCGCTCGGCAACTCCCCTGCCGCCAACAGCATGCGGTTGTTGTACGGCATCAAAACCGAGCATTGACTGCAAACGAGAAACCACGGTCACGGTGGTTTCTTCTGCCACAGCGGTATCGGCTTCGATGATAGATCCGGTGTTTGTTGGTATTTGAGTTTCTAGTGGAGTCAAAGACAATTCCACGATTGCTCCGGCGCCGCCACTGGAGAGCCACCCATCAAGCTGCCAACGTACGCGTTCGGCAGTGGCATGCTCTGTCAGCGCAGTGGTGGTGCGCCAAATCTTCGAGATCGTCGTACCGTCGTCGGTTTCTGCAGCAATCTTGATGCGCACGCAATTCAGCCCCTGCGTGGCCAGCTGTTGGTGCACCTGGTCGGCGAGCATGCGCGCGATGAAGGCTGCTTCGTCGACGCGTGTGATGGGTGCTTCCGGTGTGATAGAAGCTGACAAATCCAGTTCCACTGCACCAGGAGCAACTTTGCGTTGTTGTTGTGCGCTAGCGATGCGATGGCAGTGCAACCCTGCGCTGCCAAAACGAGTACTAATGGCAGTGGTTGGCAGTTCGGTGAGCTCACCCAGGGTAGAAATGCCGAGTCCAGCAAGGGTTTCTACAGTGTCTTTTTGACAGCCCAATGCAGGTTCTGCGAGCAGGACGGACAACGGTTGCTGGTATAAGAATGCAACAGAATCACCGGGTTGAACGACGGCTCCAAGCACACGGTGCCGGGCAGCAATAATGGCAGTGGGTAACTCGTCGGCAGCCCCAGCGGTGGCATCGATTCCCTCGTGTGCAGCAGCATCAATGAAATGTTCCAAGGCAGCTTGCTCACTGCCGTAGAAACGCGTGGCGGCAGTCAGATTCAGTGCAACCATCCCCGGGCGTAGCACCTCAAGGGATGCAGAGACATTCTCCAGTTCCTCGACAATGGTGCTAAACAAGCGCCCGTCGCGTTGCGGGTCAGTATCACGCACCACCATAGATGGACAGAGCGCTTGAGCTGCCCGCAATTTCATGCCCCGGCGCACCCCATGACCGCGGGCTTTATCGCAGCACGCTGTGATGCGGTGATTACTAGCCAGTGCAATAGCCGGGCTTTCTGGGCTGATACCGTGGCGAGTTTCTTCCAAAAGCGCTGCCTGGACGGGCCAGTCCGGAAACCACAGCACGGCGATGCGGTTGTCTCCCCTGCGGGCATGCTGTTGTCTCTCTACTGCAGGCTGAATGCGAGACGGAACCGCGGCAGTCATTTACTGCACCGCCTGTAGTGGTTCGGCGCTGCTAGGTACGGCGCTGGAGCGCGCACCACACGTGAGCATGACAGGCCCATTCCTGTGGGTTTTGCTGTAGGAGCTGACCGCAATTTCTGTATTTCGGATGCGCCCAGTACCGCAACCGATGCCAGAAAAACCAGTGACCTGAGCATTAATTGTCAGTGCCGGTGAGGGTACTTGTACACCAACAGTGAGCACAGCCGCCCCACCCTTGCGGACTTTCGCCAGCAACGGGCGTGCTTGCGTAGGACTCAAAGTCTGGGTGCGCGGGCTGCGGTAAATCAGCACATCTACACCTTCTGCCAGCACGCCGAGCACCGTGATCCACTCCCTACCCGGGTTGGGAACCGTGATGATTTTGGAGAGATCCCCGCTTTCCGCGACCTGTGCCAGGGAAAGTTCTGACCAGTTCACAATAGCGATTGTTTTTCCCTGTGCGCTAATTTGTGCGATAAGTTCAGAGACGAGTGCAGGGCAATCACTACAATGAGATACAGAGTTTTTCGGCAACCCACCGGTGGAAATAACACCAGCGAGCTGACCAGACAATTCCACCACACGATATAGATCTGCAGAAGATTCATTTCCATCAGAAACGGAATCATTACTGAGCAGACGCGGTTTTTGTTGAACAGGAGTTAAGTTTGCTGCGGACTCTAAACCAGCAATTCTATTCCGTAATGACGCCACACGCTCCGCACGCACGTCGGCAGGAACAGCCACAGAACCATCCTGCAACCGCCCACCTTGCGCACGAATACCTGTTTGAGCCATAGCGACAGTATGGCACAGGTTTTCTAAACGCGCAATCATGTTCGAACACTTGGGGGTATCACACCTAGATAAATGGACAAGCTATCTTAGCCTGATGGATCTACATGACAACGAGTGCTGCATCTTAGCGATCAGTCAAAATAAGACATTAAGTAACCCTGGGGCTATCAAGAATCTCACATTTCCAATGTGTAGACCCAGAAAATCAGATTATTTTCCATACACCCTATCCTTACCTAAAGTTTAATTATTGAAAAGATTAGGCAAAGTTTAATAAAATAATCTTACCCAAGAGGGGTTTCTGCATAAGCACAGCGTTGTCAAGCCCACTGACTGGGAGGAAAAATGAGAAATCTAGTGGCGGCAGTATCTTTTGGTACTATTCAAAGCCAGGCTCATGCCGAAATTTCGGGAATTCGTGAGAATTGCTTTTAAAAAAAATGCGGATTCATAACATTGCATCCATAGTGCTAGCGTTAATTGCTATCATATTGACTATTACCGAAATAGCTTCGACATTAGCGACGATGGCAATAGCGACACTAGCACTGATCGTTTTCATCTCCGGAGCTGAGACTCGAAAGCGCTAACGCCAAATGCCTGAAGAAAGCTGAGATCTAAACTAGCTTCAGGCCCAGCATTTTCAACTACTCCTTATTCCCACTCGATGGTTCCCGGTGGCTTCGAGGTCACGTCGACGACCACTCGGTTAACCTCCGCAACCTCGTTGGTAATGCGCGTCGAGATCGTCTCCAACACCTCATACGGCACGCGAGTCCAGTCGGCAGTCATCGCATCCTCCGACGACACCGGGCGCAGCACAATCGGGTGACCGTAGGTACGGCCATCGCCCTGCACACCGACAGAGCGCACGTCGGCAAGCAAGACCACCGGACACTGCCAGATCTCGGCATCCATACCGGCGGCAGTCAACTCCTCACGGGCAATCAGATCGGCAGCACGCAAGGTTTCCAAACGATCCGCGGTGACCTCGCCAATGATGCGGATGCCCAAACCAGGGCCCGGGAACGGCTGGCGCGAAACAATCTCATCCGGCAAGCCCAACTCGCGGCCCACCGCGCGAACCTCGTCCTTAAACAGCAAACGCAGCGGCTCCACCAGCTCGAATTCCACGTCATCTGGCAAACCACCGACGTTGTGGTGCGATTTAATATTCGCAGTACCCGATCCCCCGCCGGATTCCACAACATCCGGATACAACGTGCCCTGCACTAAGTAGTCCACGGAAGCGCCCTCTGGAGCATCATCCAGCACGCCTGCCACCGCGCGCTCGAAGGAACGGATGAATTCCGCACCAATCGCCTTGCGTTTGGCCTCCGGCTCAGTCACACCGGCCAGCTTGCGCAAGAAAGCCTCGCGTTCGTCGACGGTCACCAGGCGCGCACCGGTAGCGGCAACGAAGTCCTGCTCCACCTGCTCACGCTCACCGGAACGCAACAAACCATGATCAACGAACACACAAGTCAGACGGTCACCAATCGCGCGCTGCACCAGTGCCGCAGCCACCGCGGAATCCACGCCACCGGACAGACCGCAAATAGCGCGGCCTTCGCCGATCTGGGCGCGAACATCAGCCACCAAAGACTCCGCAATAGCACCCGGGGTCCACGTCGGCTGCAAGCCCGCAACCTGCGTCAAAAAACGCTCCAGCACTTGCTGACCATGCGGGCTGTGCAACACCTCAGGGTGGTACTGCACACCGGCCATCTTCTTTTCCAAGCACTCGAACGCCGCCACCGGCGCACCCTCAGAAGTAGCAGTAACGTCGAAGCCTTCCGGAGCCTTTGAGACAGAATCGCCATGCGACATCCACACCTTGTGGGTCTCTGCCAGGCCCTCGTGCAGCACACCGCAGCCGTCGGCAAGCGTCAAATCCGTACGGCCATACTCGCGCTTACCGGTCTGGGCGACAGTGCCGCCCAACGCGTGCGTCATCGCTTGGAAGCCGTAGCAAATACCGAAAACCGGCACCCCCAGCTCCAGCAATTCTGGCTGCAACGACGGTGCACCATCGGCATACACGGAGCTCGGGCCACCAGTGAGCACCAGGGCAACCGGGTTTTTCTCCCGGAACTGCGCAATCGGCGCATCGTGGGCGATGACCTCGGAATACATCTGCGCCTCGCGCACACGACGCGCGATCAGCTGCGCGTATTGCGCACCGAAGTCGACAACAAGGACAGGACGTGGAGTTGCTGCATCAGTCACGCCCCATAGTTTAACTCACTGCGACAACCTAGATGACGCACACTGTTATTTAGTGCTCGGCTGACAATGCTTTTCCAGCCCCACGAGTGGCAAGAAAACTAGCAAAACCCCGGTTGGACGCAAGAATCATACAAACGGAATAATCACTGCCATGGCTTCATCAGCAAACCCGATCTCTGTGCTGTGCATCATCGGCTCGTGCATCTCCCTGCAACTGGGATCTGCACTGGCAGTGAAGCTTTTCGACGACGGCGGCACCTGGGGCACCTCGGCGGTGCGGCTACTCGTCGCGGCGGTGGTACTACTGGCCATCACGCGCCCGCGGGTACACGAATGGAACCGGCAACAATGGGCCGGGGTACTCGGACTTGGACTATCGCTGGGGCTGATGAACGGATTTTTCTACGCCGGAATTGACCTAGTACCCCTCGGACCCGCCGTGACCATCGAGTTCTTAGGCCCACTGCTCCTGGCAGCATTTTTATCGCGGTCTCTGCGCGACGGCATCTGCGTCGTCCTCGCCATGACCGGCATGGCACTACTGGGCCTGGATGCTTTCAACGGCAACCCGCTCAACCCACTGGGCGTGGCATTCTTGCTGGGGGCAGCCTTGTTCTGGGCCATTTATATCCTGGCGAATAAAAACGCCGGTGCGCTGGTGCCCGGCCAGGGCGGGCTGGCCGTGGCATTCGTCGTTGGCGGCGTCGCGATGCTACCAATGGGCGCTGACGGCGCATGGAACCTGATTAGCTCCACCAACACCTTGTGGTTTGCCATTGGAACCGGAATCTTGGGGTCGCTGGTGCCCTATTCCTTGGAACTGATCGCGCTGCGCGGGCTGGCCCCCAATGTCTTTTCCATTCTGATTTCCCTCGAACCCGTCTTCGCCGCATTCTTCGGGTGGCTACTGCTCGCGCAAAACATCAGCACGCTGAAACTAGTAGCCATCGGCGTGGTTATCGCAGCATCCGTAGTACAAACCGTCGGAACCGGGGGCTCTGGCGCGGATGGCGCGCCCCGGTCGAAGCTGAAAAAGCTACAGGACGTTGGCAGAAAAGTTGTGCCACGACGTCGCCAGTAGCAGCCAGCGACTAGTGCACAGCCACGAGCCGCTAATGCACAGCCAAGTCGACTTTTTGGAAAGCCTTCAAATCGGTGTACCCGCACTTTGCCATCGCACGACGCAAACCACCGACCAAATTCTGCCGCCCAAATGGATCGGACGACGGGCCGTGCAACACAACTTCCAGCGGGGAATTTTTGGAAACAACCGTCGTGGGATCGAAAGCTTGATCTTCCCCAGTTAAGCCCTCGCCTAGTTCAATATCGCTATAGATTTCCACATATCCGCGCGGGAAGCTTGGGTGGCCAGCCACCGACGGCCAGAACCAACCACCCGCAGGCGCTTCCTCGGCCTGTGCCAACAACGGGCCGAGGACGACGGCATCGGCGCCGCACGCGATTGCCTTAACAATATCGCCAGCATTCGCCAGCATGCCGTCGGCAAGAATATGCACGTAACGGCCACCGGTCTCATCCAAATAATCCCGGCGCGCCGCAGCAATATCGGCGATCGCGGTGGCTTTCGGGACATTGATACCCAACGAAATATCGTTGGTATTCACGCCGCCGCCGACGATCACGCCCGCCGCGCCCGTGCGCATCAAATGCAGCGCAGTCGTGTAATCCACCGCGCCACCAGCAATAACGGGGACTTCCAACGAACCAATGAACTCCTTCAAGTTCAGGGGTTCGCCGTTGGCAGAGACATGCTCAGCAGAAATCAATGTTCCCTGGATTACCAGGATTTCCGTACCCGCGCTAATGACCGTCGGCGCCAATTCCCGCGCACGCTGTGGCGAAACACGCACTGCAACGGTCACACCAGATTCCCGGACCTCAGCGATACGGCGCGCCAGCAGCTCCACATCGAGTGGCAGCGCATGCAGCTTTTGCAGGTGCTCAGTAGGGTTTTCCGCCTTGGTTACGGCCTCGACGGCGCCAGCGAGGTCGTCGACACGCCCCCACAGCCCTTCCGCATTGATGATGCCCAGACCACCTTGCTTGCCCATCTCAATGATGAACTCCGGGCTAGCCAACGCATCAGAAGCATGCGAGCAGACCGGGATATCGAAGTGATAAGCGTCGATGCTCCAGGTAGTATCGACGTCCTTCGAGGAGCGGGTACGACGGGTCGGGATGATGGAAATGTCCTCAAGCCCGTAGGTACGGCGCGCCTCACGGCCGATCCCTATCTCTGCATATTCGCGCACTGAATAAACCTTCCTATAACGACAACGTTATGCGTGAGCTTCTCGAGGTAGCTCTAGCGGTAGTTCGGAGCTTCCATGGTTTGCTGCAAGTGGTGCGGGTGCGATTCCGCCAAGCCTGCCGCGGTAATTTGCACGAAGCGCTTGGTCTTCAGATCCGCAATGGAAGCAGAACCGGTGTAGCCCATCGAAGCACGGAGACCACCGATGATCTGGTGGGTGATCGCGTCGATCTCACCGCGGTACGGAACTTTGCCTTCCACTCCTTCTGGCACCAGCTTGTCCTCACTGCGCACGTCGGACTGGAAGTAACGGTCCTTGGAGTAGGAACGCTTCTCGCCAGTCAGGCCGCGCCCCTGCATCGCCCCCATCGAACCCATGCCACGGTAGCGCTTGTACTGCTTACCGCCCACAACAACGATATCGCCAGGCGATTCCTTGGTTCCGGCCAGCATGGAACCCAGCATGACGCAGTCCGCGCCAGCAGCCAGGGCCTTGGCGATATCACCGGAGTACTGCATGCCACCGTCGGCAATCACGGGAATGCCAGCTGGGCCAGCAACAGAGGCTGCTTCCAAAATGGCGGTGATCTGTGGAGCGCCCACACCAGCAACCACGCGAGTGGTGCAAATCGAACCTGGGCCAATGCCCACCTTGATGCCATCAGCTCCCGCATCGATCATGGCCTGCGCGGCCTCACGCGTTGCCAAGTTACCGCCAACGACGTCGACCTGCGGGAAGGCCTTTTTCACGTCCGAAACCATCTGCAACACGCGGTTGTTGTGTGCGTGCGCGGAGTCAACCACAAGCACGTCGACGCCAGCTTCCACCAAAGCCTCGGCGCGCTGGAAAGACTCTGCACCCGTGCCGATACCGGCAGCGACCAACAGACGACCTTCCTTGTCCTTGGAGGCGTGCGGGAATTGCTCAGTCTTCACAAAGTCTTTCACCGTGATCAGGCCAACGAGCTTGTTGTCCTCATTAACGATAGGCAGCTTTTCTACCTTGTTTTCGCTAAGCAAGCTCAATGCTTCTTGTTTGCTGACGCCCTCTTTCGCCACCACCAGTGGAGTCGGCGTCATAACATCCTGCACCAGGCGGTTCGGGTCTGCTTCAAAGCGCATATCACGGTTCGTGCAAATCCCGACCAAGCGACCGTCGGCGTCGACCACAGGCAGGCCGGAGATGCGGAAACGTCCGCAGAGGTCGTCCACCTCAGTGATTGTCATATCCGGGCGGGCAGTCACCGGATCAGTAACCATGCCGGATTCGGAGCGTTTCACAATCTCAACCTGCTGTGCTTGCTCATCAATGGAGAGGTTGCGATGCAGCACGCCAATACCGCCCTGCCGCGCCATCGCAATGGCCATGCGGGCTTCGGTAACCGTGTCCATCGCCGCGGACGCTATTGGCAGGCCCAAGTTCACATTGCGGCTAAACCGCGTAGAAACATTAACCTCAGAGGGAATAACGTTCGATTCTGCGGGGAGCAGCAACACGTCGTCAAAGGTCAGGCCATACAATGCAACCTTGTTTGGGTCATCTCCACCAGTGTGTACGCGTTGATCAGTCATTCCCAAGATTCTCCTTTTCCAGCTTCACGTTTGTCAGACCGCTGTCATCCGCTGCTAGCTGTCTAGCTATGTCCTTATATCGTAATGGCTGGCCAAGAAAAAGGGGTAGCCGGGAGGGAACGGAAAGGGGAATTGAATATGAATGGTTTTGACAATAGTGTGTGCTATGTGGACTTTGATTCGAATATGCCCCGCGATCCCTTCGCAGATGATCCGAACGATCCGGCGTCGTTCCTCGACGCTGACGAGCCCATGCCAGAGCTTTCTGACGAAGAACGCCTCATGTTAGAACATGATCTACGCATGGTACGCAAAATGGCACAGACCCTGCCGGAATTCGGCATCGATGGCATATTTTTCATCTGCGAGGACTGCGAAGAACAGCACTACTACGACTGGGACATCATGGCCGCTAATATGCGCTCCACCCTCTCTGGTGAATTAGCGCCGGTACATGAGCCCTCCGCGCAACCGAATACCGACCGCTACACCCCTTGGGAATACGCAGTTGGTTTCTTTGATGGGTTGAACCGCAAGCACTTGAATTAACAAGTACTCATTTTAAGACGCGCCGCCCCGTGTGCTCGCCTGGTGTTCCGGGCCAGCCGGGGCGGCGTGGTCATTTCCAGGGGATACGCCTGCACCCTGACCACCCTGGCCGCGTTGTCCGTCTTCCCGCGACTCGACGTCCGGTTGCGTTGGAGACAACGGTTGCTGTGGCTGTGCAGGCGGTTGTTCACCAACAGACGGCTCACCCGACGGGCGTGGTTGTGGCTCCGGACCGCCACCACCCGGCACTGTCTGTGGGTTTTGCTGTGCCGGAGCCACAGTCTTCGTGACGGTAACTTCCTTGGTTTCTGTGACCGTTTGCGGTTCTGATTCACCTTCCGGCTGCGGCCGCACGCGGGTAACGGTGGTTTTGGTTTTCGCCGCTTTACCGTCAGTGTCCGCTTGCTCACCGCGGTCTTTATTCTCTCCCGCGCCTTTGCTCTGCTTGGCTTCTTTGCGCTCACGCAGGTTTTCCAGCAAAGTGCGGGCCTCAGCGATCAGTTTCCGGGTGGCTTCCTCATCACCCCGGTTAGCACTGTCTTCCAGCTGTTGCAAGGTACTAGCAAGCTCAATACGAGCTGCTTTTTCATCATCAAACAGCGCCTGGTGCATTCCCCACAGCGGAGAATTCGGGGTCGCGTGATAAACGCTCAAACTTCCAACCGCAAACAATGCTGTGGCGGCCGCGGCGCCCACCAAGGCACTAGTCCACCCAAAACGTCGGCTAGCAACGGCACCAGTGCCAAAACCGAAACCTCTCCTTGGGGCCCGGTGGGTTCCGCGCGCAGCTCGGCGACGGCGGGCGTCAGCCAACTCATCAGGAGTATCAGCTTGGGGTTGCGCAGCGTGAGACTGCGCGGCGTGAGGTTGCGCAGCGTGGGGTTCCACTGCCCAATCAGCAGGAAGCTTTGGCGCAGCTGGCATCTCGGATTCGATTTCTGTACGCAAACCCAACAATGCTGCCGCTAGGGGGTCCTTCCCCTGCGAAGGGTCTTGGCCCTGCGCCAGCTGGTCCAGGAAGAAATCGTCTTTCTCCCAGTCGCGTTGGTTCACGTTTACTCCCTTGAATCCTCGTTTTCCATACGCTTGCGAAGTTGCGCAAGCGCGCGATGTTGCGCCACCCGTACCGCGCCAGGAGTGCTGCCCAAGGCTTGTGCTGTTTCCTCGGCCGTCAGCCCCACGAATACGCGCAGGATGATAATATTACGAGCTTTGTCATTTAAAGTATCGAGCATCCCGCGGACTGTGTTACAACCATCAGATTCCAAAGCCGCATCCTCCGGGGTGGGCATCAGATCCAGCTCTTCTGGTATTTCCTCTGAAGGGTGCAGCCGGTCTTTGCCCATGAAGCGATGGGCATCGGCAACTTTATTAAAAGCAATCCCGTAAACAAACGCCATGAATGGTCGGCCACGGTCCACAAACTTCTGCACCGAACTAGCTACCGCCAGGCAGACTTCTTGAGCCACGTCTTCGGCTGTAGGAGTTTTTCCGCCACCGATACGGGCGCGGCAATAGCGCAGCACCTGCGGATGAATAATCCGCATGACTTGCTGCATGGCACGGCGATCCCCATCTACTGCCAGTGGAACCAGCCGCGCGAGTTCTTCATCAGAATCGCTCACGTCCCAAATCTTTCGTTGACTGCAGGCCAATTTGCCGACACAAGTGCACGCGCGGCATTCCGGCCGAAGCCGACCTAAACTCTCGTTCCATCATATAACCGCGTGCGAACACGTGTTAAATTAATTGCTCTAATTTCGATAATTTATTCGACCCTATTTTTACCGGCCCACCACAGAGAATATTTTCTTCTGCCAGCGATAGTCTGGGCATTGCCTTCACTGTCATAAGAGAACTGCAAAACCGGAAAACCGCCGAAAGAACCAGGTTATTACCCTGGCGCTTCCGGCGGTTCAGGAAAATTCCCGCTAGAAAGATTGCTAGCGCAGCCGACAGATCGTGCACAACCGGCTAGCAAGCAGCGGCTTAGTGATGATGATGGCTGCGGCCAGCCTCAGAGTTCTCCGACTCTGCAGGTTTGTCAACAACCGACGCCTCCGTGGTCAGCACCATACGGGCAACCGAAGAAGCGTTAACCACAGCAGAGTGCGCAACCTTTACGGGATCAATGATGCCGCTTTCAATCAGGTTGCCGTATTCCAGGTTGGCGGCATTAAAACCTTCGCCATTAGCCATTTCCGCAACGCGGGAAACGACCACGGCGCCGTCTTCACCAGCATTGTGGGCAATCCAGAAAGCCGGCTTGGTCAGCGCGCGAGCGACAGATTCCACACCCACGCGGGCTTCGCCCTCGAACTGTTCGGCATAAGACTTCAACGTCTCAGCGATCTGTACCAGCGCGGAACCGCCACCAGCGATCACGCCTTCTTCCACCGCCGCACGTGCGGCATTGATGGCGTCTTCTACGCGCAACTTTCGCTCGTTCACCTCGGTCTCAGTAGCAGCACCGATGCGGATTACAGCGACGCCACCGGAAAGCTTAGCCAGGCGTTCTTCCGCCTTTTCTTTATCCCAGGTGGAGTCGGTGGCTTCGATCTCGCGGCGAATCTTCTCGCGGCGCTCCTCCAAGGCAGTATCAGAACCGGCGCCGTCGACAAGCACGGTCTCGTCCTTCTCGACGGTGACACGACGAGCAGAGCCCAGTACTTCCAGGCCTGCCTCATGTAGATTGACACCAATTTCAGGGTCAACCACGGTGGCATCGGTAACCACTGCCAAGTCATCCATGAACGCTTTCCGACGATCACCAAAATATGGTGCCTTCACGGCAGCGACCTTGAGAGTCTTGCGGATAGCGTTGACCACCAGCGCCTGCAGGGCTTCGCCCTCGACATCTTCGGCGACGATCAGCACCGGCTTGCCAGCCTCAGCGATCTTTTCCAGCAACGGCAAGAAATCCGGCAACGAAGAAATCTTGTTGCGCACCAGCAGCACGTATGGATCATCCAAGACCGCCTGCTGAGTTTCCTGGTCCGTCACGAAATATGGCGACAAGAATCCCTTATCGAAAGCTACACCTTCGGTGACCTCGACAGAGGAATCCATGGACTGCGATTCTTCCACAGTGACCACGCCGTCTTTGCCGACCTTGTCCATCGCGCCAGCGACCATCTCGCCGACTTCACTGTCACGAGAGGAAACGGTAGCGACCTGGGCAATTTCTGCGCTGGAATTAACCTGAGTGGCACGAGCCTTCAGCTCTTCCACGGTTTTTTCTGCAGCTGCAGCAATGCCGCGGTTCAGTTCCACGGGGTTGGCACCGGAAGCAACGTTGCGCAGGCCCTCGAAAATCAGAGCCTGGGCCAACAGCGTAGCGGTGGTGGTACCGTCACCGGCAACATCGTTGGTTTTCACCGCAACGGATTTCACCAGCTGCGCGCCGAGGTTCTCGAAAGGCTCCGAGAGATCAATATCCCGGGCGATAGTCACGCCGTCATTGGTGACCAGTGGGCCACCAAATGCTTTATCCAGCACGACGTTGCGACCACGAGGGCCGAGAGTGACCTTAACGGTGTCCGCAAGCGTGTCGACGCCCGCTTGCAGATGCTCCCGCGCCTGTTGATCAAAAGCAATGAGTTTTGCCATAGTGGCTTACTCCCCCTTACTTTTCGATGACTGCCAGCAGGTCACGAGCCGAAAGCAACAGGTATTCCTGGCCGTCGTACTTCAGCTCAGTGCCGCCGAACTTGGAGAAGATGACGGTGTCACCTTCATTGACGTCTGGTTTTACGCGCTCACCCTTGTCGTCGGTGCGGCCTGGGCCAACAGCGATGACGGTGGCTTCCTGCGGCTTTTCCTTAGCAGAGTCTGGGATGACCAGGCCGGATGCCGTGGTGGTTTCTGCTTCTTTAATCTGCACCAGAACTTTGTCTTCGAGCGGTTTGATGTTTGCCACGATGATTCCTTTCGTGAAATCAGGTCCGATGCGCGCGATCACCTATGTGACCAGCACGCGAAGCTGTTATGTGCCGGTTGTGGATGTCCAGCACAGCCGTCGTCGCGGGTGAACAACTGTGGGTCAAACAACCTATTAGCACTCTACCTACCCGGGTGCTAAGTGACAACTATCTTGAGCGTAGTGCTAGCAACTTGCTTCCCGCTTGCCAATCGCTTGCCGACGGGGTGCCGGTGCCTTGCCGACAGCTGGCCCGAACTCGCTTCGCAGCTGGAGTGTGGCTGGAGTGTGGCAACGGCCGGCATGCCACTGCACAGGCACTAAGCGCTACTATGCACCTAATTCTAACGCTGGATCAGTGGCAATATCCCAGTTTGCGGGCTGCATACCATGCGCAATTTGCTGTGCAGCCGCTGCAGCAATCATCAAACCGTTGTCCGTGCAGTATTCAAACCGTGGAATTCGCAAACTAATACCTGCAGAATCACAACGCCGCTGCGCTAGCTCCCGCAGACGTGAGTTCGCGACCACTCCACCACCAAGTAATAGCGTGTTAGCACCAGTGTCTTTACACGCCAGCACAGCTTTTTTGGTCAGCACGTCGCAGACAGCTTCTTGGAACGAAGCACACAAATCTTCAGCATTGATCGATTCACCATTGCGCTCAGCTTTTTCCACGAACCGCGCCACCGAAGTCTTCACACCGGAAAAGGAGAAATCATAACGATGCTCGCCGCGCAAATCCTCCGCCCGGGACAACCCCCGTGGGAAATCAACGGTGACCGTGCCTTTTCGCGCCAACTTATCAATCAATGGTCCACCCGGATACCCCAGACCAAGCAACCGCGAGACTTTATCGTAAGCCTCACCAGCAGCGTCGTCTAGCGTGGCACCCAGTTCCCGATACTGCTGTTTCGCAGCATCAACCTCCAACAAAGAAGTATGCCCACCCGAAACCAACAGGGCGACGGCATGCGGGAGCTGCTCGCCTTCCAAATTCGCTACCGCAACATGGCCGGCCAGATGGTTCACGCCATAAAACGGAACACCCCACCCCGCAGCGTATGCCTTCGCACCAGCGACACCAACCAACAAAGCACCCGCCAAACCCGGGCCAATGGTGGCAGCCACGGCATCGGGCTTGTCGATGCCAGCTTCATCCAATGCTTGTTGCATCACCTGCGGCAGGGCTTCCAGGTGCGCCCGAGACGCAATTTCTGGGACGACACCACCAAAACGCGCGTGTTGTTCCATAGAACTTGCGACTACATTGGCCAAAACCTCAATGCGCGGTTGGGTGCTGGCAGCGCTTCCGTCATCTGTGTGCAAGCGGACGATGCCGACGCCAGTTTCATCGCATGAGGATTCAATTCCGGCAATAATCATGGAGCGTCCTTTCGCTGCAATTCCGCTGGGTTCGCTGGCCGACGCATCGTATAAGCATCACCGCCACCCGCATAATAGTTTTTTCGAAGCCCCAGGGTGTCGAATCCATAGGCTCGATACAGGCCAATCGCGGGTTCGTTGTCAGTACGGACCTCTAAAAACACCGGCGCCGAGACGCGATCCGCAACATAACAAAAATTATCCATGAGTAACCGGGCCACACCGCGACGCTGCGCTCGTGGATCAACTCCGATGGTATGAATTTCAAACTCTGGATCATCACTCGGCCCCAATTGCGCCAAACCTGCATACCCCACTAGAACGCGCGCCGGAGGCTTGCCCGATTCTTGGCTCGCCACGCCTTCCACCCCCAAGTAAAAGGTATGCGCCGAGGCAAACTCCGCGCGGAAATCAGCTTCCGTCCAGGGGCCTTCATTAGCAAACAACTCACGTTCTAGCTGCGCGCACCGGTGCGCATCAGCCGGACCTAATTCACGGAGACGCAGCTGTTCCAAAGCCAGGCTCGCAGGGCCAGCGGATTGTGCACTCGGGCGCTTGCGGGCCGAGTTCCCGCCACCTTGTCTATCCGTCATTGGTTGCTCTGCTCATCAGTTGTTTCTGCTCATTTATTGTTCTGCTCAGCCCAACGCAACGCGGCAGAAACCGGTTTGGCGGCTGGTTCTTTCGCATCTGGGCGCCGAAGATACAACGGAGTCAACGGCTGCGGGGCAACTGCGAAATCCGCCACCGCAACCAGCCCACGAGCACTAGGAACCGCCGGAACCTCTTCTTGCTGAGCAAGCGCCCGCAAACGATCCGGCAGCCGCGCAGCAATAGTCGGGTTAGCCAGCACACGGGAAACTTCCGGCTGCAAGATTTCGGCGGGCCCGACTTCCGGTCCCGTGACACGTTGAGCACCACGATAGGTCGCCCAGTAAGTCTCTCGACGACGCGCATCAGTGGCGACCAATAAATGCTCTTCTGCTGAAGCAGAAGCGTCCTGGGCGCGCCAGGCAATCGCATCATGCGAACAAACACCATACACCGGCACCTGCAAAGCATGACCGAGACCAGAAGCCGTCGCCATGCCCACACGCAAACCACTAAATGGCCCGGGCCCGCAGCCAACCACAATGGCCGTAAGGTCGTGCAATTCACTTCCGCTGGATTCCAATAACTGGAAAATCGTTGGCATCAGCAGCTCATTGTGCGCGCGGGTGTTTTCCACCGTGTTCTCAGTGGCATCACTGCTGCCGTCGGCAAGCGTGCGCACCAAGCCTGTCACCAGCGTGGGAGTCGAAGTATCCAGGGCTAGCACACGGTGGTCCGCGGTACCCCGAGAAGACGATGTGGAAGGACTAAACGACATAATTACCCGATGAAGTTCCAGGTTCCTTCATCATCTTTTTCCAAGTGGATGATTGCCTGGGTTTGGAATGGCCCCTGCAACGGAATGGTGCAGAGGTTGACGTTGTGAATGGACATCTTCTCCACGTGGTACTCACCGTTTTCTTTCGCTACCAGCAAGTAGTTATCGTGCTTGTCAATCTCACCGTTGACCAGGTTGAACTCTGCCGGGTTCAAACCACTAACCAACAATTCCTGCTCCGTAACACCGGGGCATACGAAGGTTCCAGCAACCCATTCCTCGCCGAAAAGATCGGCTGGCGAAATGCCGGTGGTCGACAAACCTTGCTGTTCTACCTTATGTAGAGTCCCAGCGAACGATTCCTTCGGCGCGGAATCGTCTTGTGCCAATGCAGCTGCCCCAACCATAGTTGCCAAGGCCAGACAGAACAGTGCAACAAGGGTACCGATGATGGCTCCGCCGTTTTTCGGCATACAAGCTCCTTAAAAATAAAACAGACATGGGGTCTTTGCCGTGCAATCTGTCTCAAGGATAGCGCGTAGCCCGACAGCTCCAAGAAACGGGGTTTCCGCCTAACATTCCCTTAGCAACATTGTGGCGACAACTTCTTAGTTTTCCACCCAACGCCAGGTAATGATACGCGTTTCAGAATCCGGATCGCTCACCGCTGCGGTTTCACGGTCCAGCTCAACCAATAAATAACGACGAGTCAGAGCTTCCACCAACCCCGCTCCCCATTCCGCAACCACGACGGAAGTTTCTAAATCAGTATCCAGATCTAGTGCGTCCAGCTCTCCCCAAGGATCAGCTGCAGCAGTGCTACCATCTAGCTCTTGCCCCACAGGTGATTCGGTGGCTGAAGACACGGGCTGGTGAGCAGATTCACCGAGCAAACGGTAAGCGTCGACATGCACTAAATCTGGGGCCTCTGACCGACGCGCTCGATGCACTCGCGCAATAGTAAAGGTGGGACTTGTCACCCTGCCACGCACATCCATCCCTTGGGCAATGCCCTGGGTGAGCGTAGTTTTTCCGGCGCCGAGAGCACCTGCCAAGATAACGACGTCACCAGCAACCAGCGTAGAGCCGAGATATGCGCCGAACTCACGAGTGGCATCAGCGGTGGGCAACTCGACGGTGCCAGACTGCGAAAAATCTAGTAGCGACAATGCACTCATAGCTGGATTCCCCCTTCATACTCGCGAACAGTGCGCCCGCCAGGGCGAGTCACGATCTCGTAATTAATAGTTCCCGTAGCATCAGCTAACTCCGTGGCAGACATGCCACCTTCCCCAAACAACACTGCTTCATCACCCGGTTGCACGCCGAAGGGGTTTTCACCAAGATCCAGCAAAATCTGATCCATGCATACTCGCCCAACCTGCGGATAACACTTCCCAGAAATACCCACCGCAAGATGCCCCTGGATACTGCGTGGCAAACCATCAGCGTAGCCACAAGGAATAACCGCCAAATACCCAGTCTTTCCTGCCCGCCAAGTCAAGCCATAGGAAGCGGCTTCACCTGCGGTAATGGGCTTGACGTTAACGACAGTACCGGCCCAAGTCATCGCCGGGCGCAAGTCATGTGCAAAACCAGCAGCGGGTTGCAACCCATAGCAGGCAAGGCCCGGGCGAACTTGTTGAAAATGAGTATCAGGGAGCTGCACGGTCGCGGCCGAATTAGCTATATGGTTGACCGGAACCTCCAAGCCCATGGCGCGCGCTTGCCTAATTGCGGCGCGGAATTGCTCAAGCTGTGCGGTATTAGCGGGATTATCCGGCTCATCCGCACACGCCAGATGTGACATCAACCCGCACACGGCGAGGTGTGGGGCATTTTTCGCCATCTCGAAGGCACGCTGCCAATCAGTGGGATCAATGCCATTGCGATGCATCCCTGTTTCAACTTTCAGCGTGATCGTCGCAGGGATGCCAGCGTTAACGAGCACGGCCAGGTGATCTAATGACGGCGCAGCCAACTGGATGTCGTCGGCAAGAGCATCTGCAACTACCTGTGCAGCATCCTGGCTCGCGGCATCCCACAACCACGCCATGACCGGTAGTTCTGTACCGAGTTCACGCAAGCGTTGGGCTTCGGCGATCGTGGCCACACCAAAAAGGTCAGCCCCTGATTTTTCCATTACCGGAACCACGCGCTCCATACCGTGACCGTAAGCGTCAGCCTTGACGACGCACATCAGCTGCGCTTCGCCTGCCGCCCGCTTAAGCACACGGACATTGTGGGCGATGGCATCCAAGTCGATGCGAGTGCGCAGCATGTTCATACGTTCGGCTTTGCTCTTTCCGGCGACGGCGGGTTGCTTAACTCAGGTTTATGCACACCAGATCTATTCCACGGTGCAGGCTTATTCCACTGTGCAGATCTATTCCACGGTGACGGACTTCGCCAAGTTACGTGGCTGGTCGACGTCATAACCTTTTGCTTCAGCCACCGCGCAGGCAAAAATCTGCAGCGGCACGGTGGCCAGCAATGGCTGCATAAGTGTCGGCGACTGCGGGATGCGAATGATGTGGTTAGCGTAATCCTCCACGGCAGTATCGCCTTCCTCGGCAATCACAATCGTTACTGCACCGCGGGCTCGGATCTCCTGGATGTTCGAGACAACCTTAGAATGCAGCACATCACGTCCACGTGGTGATGGCACAATAACGAAAACCGGCTGGCCTTCTTCTACCAAGGCAATAGGCCCGTGTTTGAGCTCACCTGCAGCGAAACCTTCGGAGTGCAAATAGGCAATCTCTTTCAGCTTCAACGCACCCTCAAGCGCAACCGGGAAACCGACATGACGGCCCAAGAACAACACGGTGCGCGCATCGTGCATCTTCTCCGCGATAGATTTCACATCACCCTCAGCATCAATGACCTGCTGAATCTTTTCCGGCATCTGGCGCAGCTCGTTGAGCACGGCATGCACCTCGTCAGAGAACATATTGCCGCGCAACTGCGCGAGGTAGAGACCGAACAAATAGGTTGCGGCAATCTTCGCCAGGAAGGCTTTGGTGGAAGCAACCGCAATTTCCGGGCCGGCGTGCGTGTAAAGCGCTGCGTCAGATTCACGCGGGATTGAGGAACCACGGGTATTCGAAATCGCGATAACCTTGGCCCCTTGCTGGCGGGCGTGGCGCACAGCCATGAGCGTGTCCATGGTTTCACCAGACTGTGACAGGGCAACGACGAGGGTCTTTTCATTGACGATCGGGTCGCGATAACGGAACTCGTGCGCCAATTCAACCTCGGTCGGGATGCGGCACCAGTGTTCAATCGCGTAGCGAGCAACGTGCCCGGCATAAGCTGCGGTACCGCAGGCAATCACGATGATCTTGTCGACTGATTTCAAAATCGACTCGTCGATGCGCACCTCATCCAACGAGAGCTGGCCATTTTCGTCGAAACGGCCCATCAAGGTATCGCGAACTGCAGCGGGCTGGTCATGGATTTCTTTGTCCATGAACGAGGCATAGCCACCCTTTTCTGCGGATTCTGCATCCCACTCCACTTTGAATTCGCGCGGCTCGACGACGTTACCGTCATAGTCGGTGATCTCGATATCATCGGCAGTAACAGTAACCACCTGATCATTGTCGATGATCACGGCATCTTTGGAATAGTCGATAAATCCAGAAACATCCGAGCCCAGGAAGTTCTGGCCTTCGCCGCGACCAATCAGCAACGGCGAGTCACGACGGGCAGCCACAATCCGGTCAGGTTGATCGACGTGCATGGCCAACAAGGTGAATGCACCCGCAAACCGGCTAGCGGTACGACGCATCGCTTCTGCCAGATCTCCGTTGGCCTCGGTAGCGAAAACGTCGGCAAGCAAGGTGCCAGCGACCTCGGTGTCCGTATCTGAGACGAAGTTATAGCCTTTGTCTTTTAGCTCGCGTTTGATTTCCGCAAAGTTTTCGACGATGCCATTGTGCACGACGGCGACTTTGCCGTTCCCCACCACGTGTGGGTGCGCATTGACGTCACTGGGGCCGCCATGGGTAGCCCAGCGCGTATGACCGATGCCGAGAACGGAATCCGGCAGCGGTCGCTTCTTCAATTCTGCTTCCAGGGAAGCAACTTTGCCAGCTTTTTTACGCCAGGCGATCTGACCGTCTGCATAAACTGCAACACCAGCGGAATCATAGCCGCGGTATTCCAGGCGTGATAGGCCTTCCATCACCACGTCAAGAGCATAAAACTCACGGTCAGCGCCAGGGTGTCCCACATATCCAACGATTCCACACATGAGCTGGATACTACATTACGCAGAAAAATCGTGATGGCGCGCCTCTTACTCGTCGTCGCTATACAGGACGCTATACATTAGGCTGTTCTGTGTGAGTCTTAAAAAGCAGCTAGCAAACGTGTCCAAGCGCGGCCCGCACCGTGTGCTGGTCGGCGATTTAGATTATGCCGGCCTACCCGGCAAAGTTTATGCCCCAGCCGAAGGCAATTCTCTGCCTGCCGTTGCTTTTGGGCATGACTGGCGGATTTCGCTGAAACACTACCGCCATACCCTGCGGCATTTGGCTAGCTGGGGCATTGTAGTGGTCGCACCTGAAACCGAAATGGGTATGTGGCCAGATCACCGAGATTTCGCATCTGATTTAGAAACTTCGTTGCAAATTGCTGCCGGCGTGAAACTAGGCCAGGGCAATATCACTGTCAGCCCAAACAAGTTAGGTGTAATCGGCCACGGAATGGGCGGCGGTGCCGCTGTGCTTGCAGCCTTGGAAAATGAAAAGGTGCAATGCGTAGCCGCACTGTACCCTGCACAAACCTCACCTTCTTCACAAGACGCGGCTAAATATATTGACAAGCCAGGCTTAATCATCGGCCCAGAAGATACCGATATTTTCTCCGCTGGTAACCCACCACAGATGGCACAGAACTGGAACGGCCCAGTCTGCTACCGCGCGGTTGATAATGGCAAGCAAGCAACGTTTAGTGAAGACACCCTACGGAAGCTTTTCTTAGGCATTGGCATAGGAAAAGCTTCTGCCGTAGAAACCGCGCGCGGCCTGGTCATTGGCTTTTTGCTGCACCAGCTCAACGACGACAAACAATACTCCGATTTTTCTGATCCAGAAGCGGACGGAAAAGGATTCAGCAGTGTTACCGGCGATGAGCTGGAAGAAGAGCAAAAACCCTCTGGGTTGTTGGGCAAGCTGTTCTAATCCAGTAATCCCTCATCTTTAGCCAGGTCCGCGACGCAACACAGATTTCACTTGTCGCGGCCTAGCAGCTCCGGCCGCATCCCGCATGTGGCTTATTCGATTCGCCGTTGGTCTCGCTCGTTTTGTCTGAGCCTGCTGTGGGTTCTGCGGCGAACCGTACTCGCCGCTAGTCCGACCACGCCCCTGCTGCGGACCAGACGGTTTTTTAGCCTGCGTTTCTGCCTGTTTCTCTAAATCTTGCTGGGCTTTTTCTAACTTGTTCTCAAATTCCAGCAGGCGCTTGGCTGTGCGCTCCCGGAATTTTTCAGCGAATTCTTGAAATTCCATTACCATTGTCCCATTCTGTGCGTGTTGCCGCCTGCTTTCTCAGCTTCGTTTTCTCCATCACCTGGCTCATAAGCAGCGGAGTGTTCGGGCTCTGCAGGTGTCTCGGGTTCGGGTTGCGGGGCTGGGGTTGCAGGTTGCGCTGGTTGCACCGGCTCTGGTGCAGGTTCTGGTTTCGACTGCGTCTCCGGTGCTACCTGTGCTGGACCAGAATGGAACTGCTTTTTGTCCACAGAGTGTTCCGGCATTGGTTTTTCAATAACCTCGTCTTTTGGTTCCGGCTCTGGTTTTGGCTCAGGCTCCGGCTGTGGTTCCGGCTCTGGTTTTGGCTCAGGCTCCGGTTGTGGTTCCGGCTTTTCCTCGGATGGGCAATCTGATTCCGGCTCTGGTTCTGGTGCGGGTGCGGGTGCGCACTCTGGTTCAGGTGGGCACCCCGGTTCCGGTTGTGATGCAGTTTCAGTTTCACACGACGTAGAAGGAGCACAAGGCTCAGCAGCTTGCACCGTTTGTGGTTCCTGCGCTGACGAATAGTCAGGCTCTATACCTTGGGGCTCTGACTGGGATGGAACGGCCTCGCAACGAAGCTGCTCCAAACATTCAGTAGCCATGTCTTGCACCAGCTGTGCCCCCATCACTGCCATCCCTAGACCTGCCCGGGCCAATTCACCGACGCATGACTTGGCAACCTCGCAACCAAGCTGCACGGAACTAGCCGTATGCGTTGGTGGTGCTGCGGGATCCAGCTGCTCAGGCTCTGGCAGCGGAGTGGGTTGTGGCTCGGGTGCGTTTGGCACGCACTCTGTCCGTAACCGTTCATCGGTGACCTTCTGGGAGGCCCCGGACGTTTCGCAGTACTCAGCAGCGGAGCCGCTTGTCCCGGTCAGCCCTAGTTTCTGCTCTGTGGCCGTCTTACCTTCCGCTTGGCCAACTGGGTGACTCGGGTGGCTTGGTGTCCCAGGTTCGCACGAAGCAGTTGAGATTGGCGGAGCGCCTCCTGGATTTTCCACTACAGAAGTAGATTCTGCAGTTTTTTGTTTGCCGCCTATTGCCGGGCTGGATGTTTCCGACGCCTGCGCTGGTGGGTCGACGAGTTCTTTTTCACATAGCTGCTCACACCTACGCAAAAACTCTTCGTAACAGCCACAGATAGCATCATCTCGATCACCAATCATGCGCATGAACGCCGAGACCGCAGGTTCGATCACCATACTGGCCAACGTTCCCACCATGCCGGTAATCCGCATGATCGGATGCAGGCGCAGCAAACGGGTCACCAACTGAATGATTGGTATCACCGACCCCAGAATCTCTGATAGACCAATTTCTGAACTATCGCGGATATCGTCCACGGCAGTGCCGCAGGACTGAGCATCATCGGCAAACTTCTTGCTCGCTACTTCATCTTCTTCGTGATCCGACTGAAAGTCGCGCAACCTTTCTTCCAGACCACCTCCGGCAAGCTGCATCCCCGAACCGGAAGTCAAGATGTCTAAGACGTAGCTGAATCCATCGCCCTTATCTCGTTTTGCACCAGATGCTGCCGAGGACTGAGCTACCAGTTGCGAAGAATCCAGTCCATCTACCCTGCCAGCAGCTTCCCGCATGGTATCCACGACTCCCACCGGTGGCTGATAACTACCGCCGGATACTACAGAAAGTTCTGCCAAGCACTGCTGAAAATCATTAAGTAATCGATTAATCGCTACGCTCATCGAACCCGTCCCACCTGCTGTGCACTAAATGGTGCTGCATTGTGGTCATCTCGGACGCAGAAATTATCGCATTCTACGATGCCCGACTGCGCAGTTTGCTGGCGTCGGTAGATCCGTGCACTCCCCTGCGCATGCACAGCTTCGAGTGCTGCTGCAATACGCGCACCATAATGACTAAAACCCTGACCAGCAGCCTGAGAGGGATAAACCGGCCGGTCAGCAGCATGCGCGTGCTGGTGCTCATTATCAGCATGAACTACGTGGCGGAATCCCTCACGCAATGCCTCATAGTCAAAATCGACATTAGACATGAAAAACCGCACCTCCTTTTCTCCACTGCAAATCTGGGGGCACATAATGTGCACTAGTTACCCAGAAAGACGAGCAGAATCATCCAACGTTTTCTCTCGCCCATATTGGACTGCAGAAGTAGAGGTGCGGTTCCCGGAGAAATATTTTCGGGGAAGTTTTATACTGCAGAGACCACAGCCGCGAGTTGACCTGCGACTTTCCGTGCAGTTTCTTCTTGTTCTGCTTCCACCATCACCCGGAATAATTCCTCGGTACCAGAAGGCCGTAACAACACACGCCCGCCGTTGCCCAGCTCTTCTTCAGCCTTGGCAATAGCCGCTCGGACGTCGTCGTTGCCCATGATCACAGATTTATCCGAGACCGGAACGTTAATCAGCACCTGCGGAAGCACCGTCATGACCCCAGCAAGTTCTTGTAAGCTCTTGCCGGTTTTGACCATTTGCGACATCAACAGCAAACCAGTCAAAGTGCCGTCACCAGTCGTGCAGTGCTCTGGCAGAACGATGTGCCCGGATTGCTCTCCGCCCAAGGCGAACCCACCGTCATGCAGTGCCTCCACAACGTAACGGTCGCCGACCTTGGTCTGGATCATCTCAATTCCTTGCTGCTCCATAGCCAGGCTCAGTCCGAGATTCGACATGACCGTGGCTACCAACGTGTTGTGGCGAAGGTCAGAGTCATTTTTCATGCCAACGGCCAAAATCGCCATGATCTGATCGCCGTCGACGACATTGCCTTCGGCATCGACAGCCAAGCAGCGATCCGCATCACCGTCGTGCGATAAGGCCAAATCCGCACCATATTCCTTCACGGCTGCCTGTGCCTTCTCGATGTGCGTAGAACCGCAGTCATCATTGATGTTGTAGGCATTAGGCGCGTTGTAAATCGCATCGACGCGAGCCCCAGCTGCCGCATAGGCTTCAGGAGCGATCTTAGAAGCGGCGCCATTTGCACAGTCGACGACAACGTGCAGGCCGCTAAGATCCGTCGCACAAATTTCTTGCAAATGCGTCAGGTATCGTTCGTGTGCATCCGGGGATTCCTCAACCACGCGCCCGATGGCAGAGCCAGTAGGGCCGGACTCCTCTAATACATTCATGCGCGCTTCAATTTCGTCTTCCACGTGATCCGGCAGCTTGCGCCCACCAGCGGAGAAAAATTTGATGCCGTTATCCGGCATCGGGTTGTGCGAAGCAGAAATCATCACGCCCATATCCGCGCCGTAGTCGTCGGTAAGAAACGCCACCGCGGGTGTGGGAAGTACGCCTACGCGCAACACATCCACCCCACGAGAAGCCATGCCTGCCGCCATCGCCGCAGCGAGCATCTCTCCGGAAACACGCGGGTCACGGCCAATGATGGCAGTTGGGCGACGCCCCTGCCTATCGCGTTGCGAAGTCAGTACTTCTGCCGCTGCTGCGCCCAAACGCAGAGCCAGCGGAGCTGTGAGTACCTCATTAGCGTGGCCACGGACACCATCGGTTCCAAATAGACGAGTCATGCCCTCAATTATGCACCCTTAGCCAAGATCGCGACCTATCTGCTGGCTTTAGCCCTGAGATCCCGGCGCAGTACAGACGTACTGTTGGAGTAGCCTATAAGCCATGAATTCCTCCTTCAGCTCCGATGGGAAATCTGGCAAGGCCACGGCGAGCGCACAACAACTCACCCGAAGCCAACGGCTTGAGCAACTGCCTTTGACGCGTGCGCACGGAAAATTACTCGGCGGCTCCGGTATTGGTTGGGCGCTCGATGCCATGGATGTCGGGCTGATCTCGTTCGTGATGGCCGCGCTCGTCGCCCAGTGGGGGCTATCGCCTGAGCAAGCCTCCTGGTTAGGTTCCATTGGGTTCGTGGGGATGGCCATTGGCGCTACGCTCGGGGGATTGTTGGCGGATAAATTCGGCCGACGGCAAGTCTTTGCCGCCACGCTGTTAATTTATGGCTTGGCGACGGGCGCGTCTGCCCTGGCTGGTTCGCTGGCGGTGTTGATCATTTTGCGTTTTATCGTCGGACTCGGTCTGGGTGCAGAACTGCCTGTGGCCTCGACCTACGTGGCCGAATTCGCGCCGCGTTCTATCCGCGGACGCATGGTGGTGATCCTGGAAGCTTTCTGGGCCGTGGGCTGGATTCTCGCTGCGGTGATCGGCACATTCGTGGTGGCTTCTGGCGACAACGGTTGGCGTTGGGCACTGGCGTTAGGATGCATCCCAGCCATCTATGGCCTGGTGATCCGAATGGCACTGCCAGAATCCGTGCGCTACTTGGAAAGCCGCGGGAAAACACGCGAAGCCGAAAAAGTAGTGCAGGAATTTGAGGATTCCCCACGGCTGAAATGGCAAGCCAAGCGCTTGCCCAAGCGTACCGACGACGTCCAAGAAAACGCCGGGGTGCGGGGTGGAAAATCCATTTGGTCGCCATCTTTGCGGTCGCGTACCCGCAACCTATGGATCATCTGGTTCTGCATCAACTTGTCGTATTATGGCGCCTTTATTTGGATTCCGTCACTGCTTCATGAACAAGGCTTTAGCCTGGTGAAATCTTTCGGATTCACGCTAATTATCACTTTGGCACAGCTTCCCGGCTATGCGGTAGCGGCATGGTTGATTGAACGTTGGGGCAGACGGGCAACCTTGGCGACGTTTTTAGCGGGTTCCGCTGCGGCAGCTGGGTTGTATGGTTTCAGCTCCACCGAAGCAACGATCATTATCGCTGGATGTTTGCTCAGTTTCTTTAACTTGGGCGCCTGGGGCGCACTGTACGCGATTGGGCCGGAGCTCTACCCGACGGCGCTGCGCGGGACAGGAACTGGTGCCGCTGCTGGGTTCGGCCGCCTAGCATCAATCCTAGCTCCGCTGTTGGTGCCGGTTGTATTGAATCTCGGCGGACAAGGATTATTATTTGTGCTGTTCGGGCTGAGCTTCGCGATCGCTGCCGTTGCTGCATTCCAACTCCCGGAGCAAAAAGGTAAGCAACTGCGGTAAATAAATTAAAGAAATGTAGATAATATGTGGTTTCCTCTGTTAGTCGTAGCGAGTGCAGCAATATTGTCTGGTAGTGCTGCATGTTCTGCAGGGAAGCAAAACCCGAAGCACCCATCGGTAGAAAGACCATCAAAAATAGGCGTATGCTCATTTTGCATAGCTACGATTTTTTACCTCACTTCAGCGTTTTACCTCTTCCAAGGACATATGGCGCCCGCAATAGGCCTTGGATTCGCGGGACTAGTTACGTTTGCGATTGGCTACGGTGTGACACACTAAAGCGTCCCAGCCCCCGCAATCGAACACATTGAATTTTTGAATTAAACACCTAAATTTTCCTGGTCATAGGAATATTTATAGGTTCGCCCTTCTTGTCTATCACCCCTCACGAGTCCCAATAGGATGGCATAAAACAAGCCGCCGCTTCCGAAAAGGAAGCAGCGGCTTGCGGTTTTCTCGCGGCCCGTGCACCGCAGGGTGCGCCGGGCGGACAACGAGATAGAAAAGCGTAAAAGAAAATTTAACGCTTGGAGTACTGCGGGGCACGACGTGCCTTGTGCAGACCAACCTTCTTACGCTCAACGGCACGAGCGTCACGAGTGAGCAGGCCAGCCTTCTTCAGCTGGTCACGCTCAGCAGGGTTGTAAACGTTCAGTGCGCGGGCAATAGCCAAACGCAGTGCACCGGACTGACCGGTTGGGCCACCGCCGTGAAGGGTAACCTTGATGTCGAACTGGTTCTCCCGCTCGAGCAAAGTCAGCGGGGTCATGATGTCCTGCTGGTGCAGCTTAGATGGGAAGTAATCCTCGAAGCTACGACCATTAACAACAATCTGGCCGGAACCTTCCACCAGGCGTACACGAGCGACGGCGCGCTTACGGCGACCGACGGTTTGGATTGGACCCTCGTGGATTTCTGGAGCAGCGGTTTCTACCTCGTCGGAAACCTCCGGAGCCAGGGAATCACCAATGGTGTTGGTGAACTGCTCGGTAGCTGCGGTTGCAGCAGCAATGTCGGAAGCGTCAGCGACGGTGTTTTCTTCAAAGTTCTGATCAGTCATTACTGTGCCACCTGCTTAAATTCGAATTTTTCTGGCTTCTGGCCACCATATGGGTGCTCGGAACCAGCGAAAACGTGGAGCTTCTTGATGGATTCACCGGAAAGCTTGTTGTGCGGCATCATGCCACGAATAGCTTCTTCGACGGTGCGCTCCGGGTGGTTATCCAGGGACTGACCAAGGGTCATGGTCTTCAGACCACCTGGGTAGCCGGAGTGACGGTAGCGCATCTCACGCTCACGCTTGTTAGCGGAGATATGAACCTTGTCAGCGTTAACGATGATGACATGATCGCCGGTATCAACGTTTGGTGCGAACTGTGGCTTGTGCTTACCGCGCAAAACGTCTGCGACGGTGGAAGCAAGCTTACCCAGCACCACGTCGGTGGCGTCGATGACATACCACTTGCGGGTAATGTCACCACTTTTTGGGTGGAATGTAGACACAATGACTCCTTGAAAGTCTGTCTTGGACTGCCGGCCAACTTCTATCGAATGCCTCAGCACTACCCCACAGCGGCCGGTGGAGACCTGCAGGTAGCGTTGCCGTCTCACATAATGATTACGTCAAGAAAACACCTGTTGCATTTTCTGACGAAATCGCTCATGAGCCAGCAGGGCACACAGCTAGTTAATTCTACTGGAAACGCACAGCTATAACAACCTGTGCAACGACCCTGAAAATCCAAGCTCTAACCGCACAGAAAAACACTCCCGCAGCAAATACGGGAGTGCAGCAGACGAAAAGAGACTTGGATTTAGACCAGCCGTTAGCTCCAGGAAGCTGCAGCTGCGCGGTTGACATCACTCATGGCGTCATTGCCAGAGGTCACCGTGCGCGAGATGGTCGCCAAGACCTGGTTGAGTTCTGCCGCTGCCTGGTCCCAACGGGCCTGCGCTTCCTGATAAGCAATGCTTGATTCGCCTTCCCAGGTCGAAACCATCGGCTGCAGCTGTGCTTTCAAGTCATCGAGCTGCCCATTGATACGAGCCGAGGTGGAATTGATATCTGCCGCAGCAGCCTGGATGGCACCGAATTGGTATTTGATCTGTGACATTGAATTTTGGCCTTTCTCTGTTTCCGTGATGCTCACGGAGTTTCTGATAACGTGCTCACGCAATAGCACTCATGGTTGCAACAGGCTGGCGTTAGAGAGCCAGGCCTCCGCCACCAACGTTGTTAAACGCCTGTGCGTTTTGCGCTTCCATGTCGTCAAAGTGGTGCGCGTTATTACGGATATTGTCGCTGATAGAGGCCAGCGCATTCTGTAGTTCGTTTGCCGACTGTTGATAACGCTGCATCAGGTTGTCAAACGAGACCTGTGCCGCGCCCTGCCAATTAGCACGTACCCCATCGACTGTGCCCTGCAGGCGCGTTAACTCAGACTGCACCTCATTGTTGACGGTATCTACACGGCCTGCGGTTGCGACCATGACATCTGCTTCGGTGGCAAATTGTTGTGCCATAAAAAATCCCCTCCCCGGATTAGAAGTCTAAAAAAATTTTGCCCGAACGATAAGAGATCCCGGCATCCTGCCGTCGTCATCTCATCGCTCTCATTGTCATTGGACTGCGTATAACCGACTGTGGTTCCCAATACAAGCAAATAATTTTTTAAATTCGTTCTAAACTCCCGACGACCAGCTCACATGCCTGCTTGTGTTCTGCTGTTGCTGTGTGCCTACTGTGACACCCGACGGTCAACTGCTGGTTTTCTTCCACCCAACTAGTCCAGGCAATACGCGATCCATCACCCGGGTTTTCCACATAACGAACTTGTTCGCGTGGTTCGTGTTCACGGCGCCCTTCTTGCAAGTCCGGGCTGCTGACAACCGTCTGCATGATGTCAGTCAACACCTCATCATGATTGATCTGAGCTGCGGCGTCGTCATGCAACTGATCGGCAGTGACATAAATGCGTAAATTCGGGTCCTCCCCCGTCGCAGCAAACACCCCGGGTTGTGAACTATCACCAATAACAAAACCACGTGGTGTAACCAGCCGCAGTCCAGAATGCTCGTGCACCATTTGGGGCCTTTCCGCAGGACGCAGAGAAGCGGCACTCTCGCCAACGCCAGCCGACTCAACGTCAGCAGTCTCAGCATCAGGAGTCTCAACGTCAGTGGTCTCGGAGTCAGTGGTCTCGGAGTCAGTGGTCTCGGTAGAGCCAGCACCGCCGGCACTATCAGCGGTAATCATTGCATTTACCTCATCGACACCAACAGCACCGCCATAGCGATCCAATACCCACCACCCAGACAAACCAGTCACCGCTATACCCGCAGCCACCAAAATTTGAAACGGGCTGGGCCGCCAACCAGCCTTCGCGTGCCGACGACGCTTCGGCTTACGCGCAATCAGCTGCACAAAATTCGACCCCACCGACTGGTTTTCCGTAGCACGCTGGCTCACCCCGGCGCGGGCAGCAGCGAAAGCATCCTCGTCGCTGTGCATCGGGGCGGAGTGCGCAGCATCCGTAACATGCGAAGCGTTGTCCGGTTCTGCAGCAACGGCCCCAACGTCGTCGGCAAGCACCCGCACGCCATGTTGGGTGAGTACGCGGGCGAAATCGTCGTAAACTTCGGCATCATCCGCAAAAATTTCTACATCGATTTGTGGCCATTCTTCTTCAGCCATTGCCTCAGTCTGTTCCAACACGGCAGATACCGTCCATCCCTCGGTAATTCCGCGTGCGGGAAGGTCGTAGCGCACGATAGTCTCATCAGTGCCCGCGATACCGAAGACGGTGGCATCATCGTAGAAATACACCGAGACCTGCGCCCCGGAATGCTGTGGCTGACTTTCTGTCTCGTAGTCTGCTCGGATCATGACTCCACCTCTAAATCAGCAGCGGAGCTTACATTCGTGGTTGCCAATCCATTCACGGGTACAGATTGCGACTCAATTTCAGGCCCGTCTGCAGAGGAAGCAGCCCCCGGCACGGCAACGTGACAAGTGCCGACCGTCGAACCGTCGTCGTGCCAAATACCCCGCCCTGGGAGTGGTCCGCTGGAAGGTTGCGGCGCCGGTTTAATACCGAAGAAAGGGCCGTCGTCTTTATCTGCGCCCAAAACCACGACGCATGGTTGTGAATCGCGGATCGCGCTGAGCACCGGCCCGAAGGCAGCACGATTAAACCCACCAGCCTTCCGCGCAACCACCAGGTGCATGCCAATATCCCGAGCGTGTGGGATCAGTTCGATCAGCGGGTGCAGCACATTATCGGCGACCAAGTCATAGTCATCGATAACCAGGTAGATCTCTGGGCCGTCCCACCAGTCACGACGGGCAAGTTGTTCCGGGGAAATATCAGCCGAAGGCAGGCGCTGGCGCAGCGTAGTCACGGCATCGGCCAGAACTTTTTCTGTCTGCGGTGCGGAATGCGAATAGGCCGCCAGCATGTCTTGATCGATCATGCCCAAATGCGCACGCCGGTGGTCAATCACGACCATCCGCGCCTGCTCGCGGCCTAGGTCACTAATGCCAGCCATGACGGTGCGCAGCGTGGTGGTTTTACCCATTCCGCGCGCAGCCACACACAAGAAGTGATCGCTTGTCGACGGATCCCAGGCCAACGTCGACAGCCTCGGACCTCCCACCGCAACCGGGAGGCCGGGCACTGCAGCGGTGCCGGAGGGGTCGGCGTCGGCAAGCGTGCCAGCGGCTGTAAGTTCTGTGCGCGCGATCTTCTCCGGCAGCACTCGCAGCGCAGCAACCGGCTCGTCGCCACGCTCAGCGCTGACTGCAGCGATATGTGCCAGGTCTTGATTCGAGCTTTGCGCAATCAGCAAGTATTTCTTGTCGACGCCCAGTCCGCGCCCCGGAAGCGCCGGCAGCTTGTCTTGCATCTTGCGATCACACAGCGAATCCATGGATTCTGCGAGTTTCAGCTCCAGGCGTGTGCCGATGAGATCGCGGATCGCCGGGCGCAGCGTATTCCACCGCGGGGTCGCAACCAGTAGATGAATTCCAGCACTCGGACCATCGGCGGCAATCTGGGTAATTGGTTCGGCGAGGTCCTCGAACTCCGCGGTAGAGGTACCGATATTGTGCCAACCGTCGACCACCAGAAAAGTCTGCTGCTGGGTTTTCACTGTGCTGTGGGCTTGGGTGTTATCGCTGAGCAGACCAGAGACTTCGTCAACGACACGACGAATACGTTCTGGCTGATGACGTCCAGCGACCCCGGCCACGTGCGGTAGCCGCGACAAGGTTTCTAGTTGTCCACCACCAAGATCGATGACATAAAAACGTGCCTCCGCGGTGGAATGGGTCGCAGCTAGCGACGCCACCATAGTGCGCAAGGCGGTTGATTTACCCATTTGCGGACCGCCGCACAATGCGACGTGGCCACCGTGGGCTGAGAAATCAATCTCCAACAAATCTTGGCGCTGGTGATACGGCTGGTCGATAATTCCGATGCCCGCGGTAAGGTGTGCGCTGCGTTCTGCTACGCTGGCCAGCTCAATGGATTTCGGCAACGGCGGTAACCAAATTTGGTGTGCCTCCTGGCCCCTAGTGCGCGCCGTGGCCACAGCAGCATCAACCACGGCGTCCATGGTGGTACCCGCGGGCTCACTGGCGACGGCAAGTGTGTCCATATTCGTTGGTTCTGCCGCATCGGCAGGTTCCAGTGCATCGGCAGGTTCCACGTCTTCGGCAGATTTCAATTCGCCTGCGGGATCAGCAATCGGATCGCGTTCTGATGCCAACGGCTGGTCAATATCAGCCCAGCAAGAAAATTCAATAACCTGCGCATCAGCAGTTTCCTGCTCGAGTTCACCAGCTCCCGAACGGCCCAACCTGGCGGTTGTTCCGGAACCAGCTGTTGCCGGAACCTCCAACGGGCCAGAAACATACGCCGCCTGGAAACGCTGCAACTCTTCCGCATCAGTTTTCACATACCCCGCACCAGGTTGGCCAGGCAAATGATAGGCGTCAGCACTACCCAACACCTGACGTGATTCCATCGCCGAAAATGTCTTTAGGCCGATGCGATACGACAAGTGGGAATCCAGCCCCCGCAACCGGCCTTCTTCCAACCGCTGCGAAGCCAACAACAAATGCACATGCAATGAACGCCCCAGCCGCCCAATAGCCACGAACAGGTCAGCGAAATCTGGGAACTGCCCAAGTAACTCAGAAAATTCGTCGACGATGATCACCAGAGCAGGCAACGGCTCCAGATCATCCCGGCCGCCCCGGCGCGCCTGGTTATATTCACCGACGTTGGCGAAATTCCCGGCCTTACGCAGTACCTCCTGGCGCCGGTTCATCTCTCCGGACAGGGCGTCGAACATGCGGTCCACCAGCACGGCTTCATCTTCCAGGTTGGTGATCACGGCAGAGGTATGCGGCAAAGAGTCCAACCCCAAGAAAGTCGCGCCACCTTTGAAATCAACCAACACGAAATTGAGTTCTTCCGGGCTGTGGGTGGCAGCCAATGCTGTGACCAGTGTTCGCAACAACTCGGATTTTCCGGACCCGGTGGCACCGATGCATAAACCGTGCGGGCCCATGCCGCCGTGCGCGGATTCTTTCAAATCCAACTGCACCGGGGTCTTATCTGGCCCGAGACCGATCGGCACGGTTAAGCGGCGGTCGTCGCGTTCGCGTTCTGGCCACATCGTGGAATTATCTAACTGTCGCAGATCGTCGATGCCGAGCAGTGAGCCCATCTCATTGCGCGTGGTCTCTCCGGCGCTGCCTGTGGCATAAGGCCGGGAATATTTCGCCAGACCTTTCGCTAATGCATACAGCTGACCGTCGGCAAGCCCATCGGCTAACCCAAGATTTTCCAAGCCGGCTTCTGTTTGCACCGACAGTTCGTCGTCGGCAAACAGCAATAGGCCTTCCATTTCGGCACGGATCCCCAGCGCAGTGGTGCTACGCGAGTTGATGTCGATAATGGTGGTACACTCATCGTCGACCAAAAAATCCTCAGTTCCGGTGGTCGGCACGTCGTCAACCAGCAGAATTCGATACTGCGCATCTTCTGGCCTGCGAGTATGTGGTAGCCACTTCAGCCATTCCCAGTTCTGTGCTGTGCTGTTGTCCACCACACTGATGCCAACGGTTTCCGGGCCATGGTGAACAACCAACTGCGCCAGCAGCGCACGAGCCAGTGCGCGCGCCCGAATACCTGATAACCCGATGCAGCCAAAAGCCTGCAACTGGACGACGATGGGCAGCTCCGCAACCTGCGACACCTGGTCAACCGTACGACGTACGCTCACCGCACACACCGGATCCAGATCTTCCGGAGCACCCGATTCGCTGACTTCCACCGGGGTGCACAGCTCCGCTTCACCGAGTCCAAGCCGCACCTGCAACACATCGTCGTCATCGCCACTGCGCTCCCACAAGCGTCGGGTGTTCAGACGTGCGTGCAAATCCTCCGGGTGCGGATGGCGGGCCAACTGGTGTGCACGCTGTTTATCGGCATTGTTTTCTGCTTTATCCCGGATGACATCCAAGTGGCGCAGATAGGTCCGCCGCGTATCGTCGGCGTCGGCCTGCTGGCCCTGCGGCATGAACATCATCGCCATTGACATCACCATCATCAGCGGAAAGATCAGCAGCATCGGTGACATGCCCACCCCACTGACCGAACCGCCGCCGAAGAACATCACGCCGACCAGTAGCACCAGTACCGCGATCATCACCACCGGCAACAGAATCCGCAGCATGGGCACTGCTTGTGGTTTTTGTGCAGCCGGAACCGCGTCGACACGCAGACTGCCCTGCGGTAACGGCGGCAACGGATCACGCTGGGCTTGCGTGATTGGCTCCACCGTAAACTCTTGCGGGCCTATTGTGGGTTGCCGAGTGCCCACGGCAGCCGCGACAGCATTATCACTGGCTGCTTGGTTAATGGCAGCTGTGTTACTTGCTTCCGTGGTTGTCGGATACGCAGAATTCATAACCCCTCCCCGAATTATGTCTCTCCCCCGATCATTAGACACAGACCACATTGTAGGTCACAATTGCAGCATGGGGGTGATGTAGGGGCGGGTACGCCCCCAGTGACCGCGTACCCGCATTCGGGAGGGGAATTTCGGGAGGGGAATTCTATGTCTCTCACGCAGTGTTTGCGTGTTTCTTTGTGTTTTGTTGTCGGGGAATTTTCCCGCGAGGTCGATGTCGCAATCCCGCGGCACGCATCAATACTGGAGTTGTTGCCGCGCTGCACGCAGCTGTGCCAGGCACCACGAATTTCCAAGCCATGGCAGGCCTCTACCGTGGTGGGCCAACCACTGGATATGGGCTCGCCGGTGGGAGAAATTGGGCTTGCCGACGGCGACACCATCCTGGTGCACCCACGAGCGGAATTGCGCTCGCCGGTGGTGCGGGATTCTGCAGAATCACTGGCTGCCACCGCACACGGCAATCGTGGTGGTCGGCAGCTGTCCGCGGTGGTACTTGCCGCGCAAACCGGGGCAGCACTTCTGACCGCCGGGTTGGCGTGGTGGTGGCTGGCGTTTGCGGTGGCTGCGTTTATCGGGGTGGTCATCGTGCCTTGGCAGCAGCGCATACGGCACAAGACTGTCGATGGTGACAGTTCTGCAGTTGCACTCTCTTCGATTATTTCCGCCGGACTGGCCGGTGGTTTTCTCGTTGCCTGGGGGCTACAGCCTGCTGGAGCACCAGCGGATCTGATAGCACAACTTTCCGTTGCCGATACCGCATGGGCGTTATTATCCGGCGTGGCGGTGGCAGCATTATTGCTGGTGCTTATGATCGTTTACCGCGCTTTACCCATGCGCACGGTTGCCGCACTCACAACCGCGGCGGTGTTGCTCGTGCTGGCTAGTTCTGCGCTGTCGTTGCCGTCGGCAAGCATTACCAGCGCTTTTGCGGGCGCACTCATCGCTTGCGGGGTTCTCGGTTTAGCAATCGCACCGATGCTCGCAACCAAATTTTCCGGCATTCCTATTCCACGCTTGCCCACCGCCGGGCAGGAGCTGTCCACCACTGACCATGCTGCTGCGCGGACGCGGTCGGCCGAAGAAAAATCTCTCACATTGGCCCAGCGAACTCACGATGTGCACGCAGGAATCGTCAGCGGCATTGCGGCAATGGTGGTGCCCGCGCTATTGGCAGTAGGCATGGAAGGCGAAATTTTTGCACAGATGCTGTGCCTCGCAGTAGCTGGTGCAGTCTGTTTGCACGCCGCCCGGCACCACCACGGTGCTGCGGTGTGGGCATTGCTGCTGGTAGTCGCAGCCGCAGTCATTGCCATCGGCAGCAGCATTTGGGCCGGGCTAGACCACCCCGGCGCGATCGGCGTGGCGTTGGTGGTCATGGTGGCAGCATCGGCAAGCCCGGTGTGGGCACCACAAGTACGAGACCTGGAACCGACCACAATGGTGTGGCTGGAACGAGCAGAATCGCTTGCCGTTGCCGCATGCTTGCCACTCGCTCTGCAGGTCATCGGAGTATTCGCCATGATTCGGGGGTTGGGTTAATGCAGAAAGTACAGCAGCTTATAGTGGCAAGCACCGCCGGTGCTCTCGGGCTACATGGTTTTATGTTCTTTCCGGTTGGAGGCAGCACGGGTTCCGCGACCGCGCAGGCACAAACTCGTGACGACGTCGAGGTCCGCCGCACCGTTGACTGCGTTGACCCCATTGTGGCTCCGGCACCAACTCCGGCGGCTCCGGGAGCCGAGGCTGAATTTTCGAGGCCCTGGCAGGATGCTTTTGGCAGCTCCCCCGGTTCTGCGCCAGACCATTATGGCCGCACGGAACAGACAGGATCCGAGCCCACACACCACCAACAGCCGCTCACCGTCGGCACGGATTACCGCACCGCCCACCAATTCGCCACCGGAGCCGGGGTACGCGTGGCAGTTATTGACACCGGAGTTTTCAACCACGAACAGTTGCACGTGGAACCGGTCGCCGATTTGGTTTCCCCGGCTGAGAACAACCCACTACTCGACTGCGACGGGCACGGCACCATCGTCGCGGGCATCATCGGAGCCGAACAATCGGGCGTTGCGCCGAACGCACAGATCTTGTCCATCCGGCAATCCTCGGCGCACTACAGCTCCCGCCAGCCGAACAACACGCCAGACCATCAGCACGCACCCGATGCCGAGGAACCGGAGCTCACCGGCACTCTCAGCAGTTTTGCCCAGGCCATCCACACCGCGCTTGACCATGACGCACAGGTCATCAACGCCTCAGTGGTTTCCTGCATCCCACCGGAACACGCAGAGCATCTACACACACAAGCCCTTGACGACGCACTCGCCCGCGCCGAACACCAGCAAGTTCCCGTCGTCGCTGCCGCCGGAAATGCCGGGCAGGGGTGCGAACGCGGCTCAATCGTTTTTCCAGGAAACAACGAAACCGTCGTTACCGTCGGTGCACTCGCCACCCCACACGAGCACGCCGAATATTCCATGCCGCAGCTTGGTCACCCGACCGGCGCAGGTGACGGAGATGGCGGGGATGCCGCGTACAACTCCGGCGGCCCGAACGACGTGGCACTTTCCGCGCCGGGCCGAGTTTCTGTTGGACTATCACCAAATTCGCAGGCCTG
>NZ_LZMN01000081.1:0-636 GCF_001665955.1 Corynebacterium sp. EPI-003-04-2554_SCH2473622
AGCTGGACAAGCGAATCATCAACTTGCCAAAGGCATTGGTGAAAAAGACTGGTAACTACCAGGCAGAAGTTGAGCTGCACTCTGATATCAAGGGCAAGATCAACTTCTCGGTCGTCTCTGCTTCCTAGAGAAGCTCTTTAAGTTAACGACAACAGCATTAACAACACTCCCCGTTCGGGTGGTCTGTGAGGGGCCATTCGTGCGGGGAGTTTGTCGTTGGTCATCCCCGTTTTTGGTGTGGGAACTTCTCACAGCTCAACGATAGGGCTGTGGATAACTTGTGGAATTTGTGTAGAAAATTCACTGCACGACCGCACTGGTAATGGCCGATTTGCATGTATAAGTCTGGTGTGCCGTCAGGACTTTCTGCAGGTACAGGTATTTTCAGAAGTTATGCACAGCTTGTAGATTTAGCGTAACCCTCAATGACCTGCAGTTTTTCGGAACTAATGCGTCGTAAAGAAAGGTTTATCCACACAAATTCCACAAGCAGCGGAAAAACCCCAGGTCGATTTCTCTTAACGTGTCAATTTGGCACGAAGTTTCCACTTGCTTGTGGAATATCCTGTGGATAACTTTTGTGAATGAGTACTCGGAGGGGTGTTTGTATAGTTGGCCTAGATGCTGTTTTGCGAA
>NZ_LZMN01000082.1:0-11710 GCF_001665955.1 Corynebacterium sp. EPI-003-04-2554_SCH2473622
CCGGCGCCGCAAACTGCCGGTGGCCGTGACCGTGGCGCGCAGGAAATCGACGAAATTCCTGAGACGAACCCTTTCGAGGGTGAGAACGCCGCCTTCCTCGATGATGTTCGCGCTCTCGGAGTTGATGTTGCAGGTGTCGAAGGTCAGGTGGTTTCTGCTGGCTATCTGGTTTGTGATGAGCAGACCGCTATCTTACAGGCAGTGGCTGGGCAGCTGATCGGGCAGCAGCGCACTGACAGAGAATTTGAAGATTTGGTTGATAAGTTGACGGAATCCGCGCGCGGGCGCTTTTGCTAGTGCTAGTGCGGTAGTTATGTGCTAGAAAATTCCGCAGTCGTGCTCAATCAAGAAATGTGAAGCTATGAGAAAAGTGCTCACGGTTGTCGCCGTGATCGTCCTGATCGTTCTGATCGGTGCCGGGGTAGTGCAATACCTGAACGGCGATGATCCGATGGCCCCGGACGACCAGGCTCGTCCTGCCGAAGAAGCTGAAGGGCCAGTGCAACCGGAATGGTGCCCGCGCGTGGAGTTTATTGCTGCACCGGGCACATGGGAATCTGCTGCGGATGATGACCCGTTCAATCCACAGGCGAACCCTCATTCATTCTTGCTGAATGTCACCCGCCCGCTGCAGGAGCGTTACGCTCCGGACGATGTGCGTGTATGGACTTTGCCGTATTCTGCGCAGTTTGCCAACGTGCAGAATCAGGATCAACTGACTTATGACGAATCTCGTGAAGAAGGTACGCAGAAGGTGCGTGAGCGCTTGCTTTCTACTCATGGGGAATGTCCGTTAACTGACTTTGCCATGACTGGGTTTTCCCAAGGCGCGGTAATTTTGGGCGATATCGTCAATGAGATCGGTAATCATCGTGGCCCGATCTCTCCCGAGCGGGTTCGTGGTGTTGCTTTGCTTGCCGACGGCCGTCGTACTGCGGATCAGGGCATCAACCCTGGCAACCCCGTTGGCGGAGTTGGTGCCGAGGTGTCGCTGAAACCGGTCGAGGGGCTGGTGCAAAATGTCACTCCGGGTGCATCAATGCGGGGTGCGCGTGATGGTTTTGGTGCGTTGCAGGATCGTACTTTCCAGATCTGTGCTTCGAGTGACCCGATCTGCGCTGCACCGGAAAGCGTGATTGATGGTTTAGGACGGGCTTTGGAGCTGGCGAATAATTCGCACGCGCAATACGGCACTAATACGGACGTTGTTCCCGGAACAACTGCGGATCAGTGGATTAAGAATTGGGCTATCGAGACCATCGATCATGGTTAGCCAGATAGGTTTGCTCGGAATGTGAACCTCACCAGCACCGCCATGTTGAAAGTCTTTCGGCGTGGCGGTTTTTCGGCGTGGCGAATCGTGATTGTGAATTAGAACTCATATCATTTGGTGTATATGTTATAGATGTTAACGTTTCTTATTTTGTTTCCGATAGCACCTGGTAGTTGCATGACTTCTGCGCCAAAGTAGGCTGGAATCTTAGATAAACAAACATTTTCGACCGGTACTACTTTCACCGGTGTTAGTTCAAAGAAGGAATCACCATGGATCTTAAAGCAGCAATGAGTCAGTTTTACGACGGCCAGGGCAACCTGAAACTCGCCCCGCAATTGTCCCTAGTCGGGCTGGCGGAATTGCTCTATCAGGGTGATCTACACACCGGTGGAGCAGACCGGCATTGCCTGCGCTTCTGGGATTACTCCCAGTCTCGCGAAGGTACTGCGGTTGATTTCACTCGACAAGAGATCAACATTCGCATCAAATCTGTGGCTGCGCGTTTGCAGCAGGTTGCCAAGATGGGCGACCGGGTCGCGATTTTGATGGGAAATTCTCCGGAATACATTTTCGGCTTTGTGGGTGCGATGTATGCCGGTATGGTTCCGGTGCCTCTTTACGACCCGAATGAACCAGGCCATGAAGGACACCTGACGGCGGTCTTCGCTGATTGCAGCCCGAAGTTGGTGCTTACCAACCGCCCTTCGGCAGCGGCGGTGCGTGATCACTTCAAAAAACTCCCGGTTCGTGAACGCCCCCGTATCTTGGCGGTAGATTCGCTGCCGGATTCCTTGGCTGATTCCTACATCAACCCACAGCAGACCATCGAAGGCCAGCAGCGCATGGCTTCGTCGACGGTGATGCCCATTGACGAACCAGCTTTCTTGCAGTACACCTCTGGTTCTACGCGCACCCCGGCTGGTGTGGAACTGACGAACCGTTCGATTCTGACCAACGTATTGCAGATCTTCGAAGCAGCTCGCCTGCGCCTGCCGTTGCGTTTGGTGTCGTGGTTGCCGCTGCACCACGACATGGGAATTATTCTGAGCCTGTTCGCCACGATCATGGGGCTGCGCAATGAGATCATGTCTCCGAAAGATTTCATCCAGCAACCAGCACGTTGGACGCGCATGATCTCAGCTCGCGAAGGCGACGACAGCAATGGTGTTTACACTGTGATTCCGAACTTCGCATTGGATCTCGCAGTTCGTTATGGCAATGAAGACGGCCTGGATTTCTCGAATATTAACGGCATCATCATTGGTTCAGAGCCAGTGACGGTGAAAGCGCTGAATTCCTTCCTGGATGCTTTTGAGCCAAAAGGTTTGACTCGTCGCATGCTGCGTCCGTCGTACGGCTTGGCGGAAGCTTCGCTGATGGTGACCACCCCGCAGACCGAGGATCGCCCAAAGGTGAAGTACTTTGAGCGCGACGAAATTGCGCAGGGCAAGGCCGTGGAGACTGCTAGCGAAGATGGCGTGGCGTTTATTTCCAATGGTGAAGTCGTGCGTCCACAATTTCTGACCATCGTGGACCCAGAAACTAAAGCCGAATTGCCAGATTCTACCGTCGGAGAGGTGTGGTGCCACGGTGACAACATGGCTGCGGGCTACCTGAACCGTCCGGAAGAAACTGCGGCTACTTTCCACAACACCATTGGAGAGCGGCTGGAGGACTCCCGCGTGGCTGAAGCTCCGGCGGATAAGTGGATGGCCACCGGTGACCTGGGCGTGCTTATCGACGGCGAGCTGTTTATCACTGGTCGTTTGAAAGATATGATCATCATTGCTGGTCGCAACCATTACCCGCAGGATATTGAGCACACCGTGATGACCGCCAGCGAGCACGTGCGTAGCGATTCCGTGGCTGCCTTTGCGGTCTCCGCAGAAAACACCGAGGAACTCGTGCTGCTGGTAGAACGTGCCGACCAAGCCGAAGAATCCGGAGACGAACAGGCAATTTCCGCCATCCGCGCGGAAGTTACCGCACGCCATGGTGTGCGTCCGTATGATATTCAGTTCCTGGCTCCTGGCGAGCTCTCCCGCTCGTCGGCAGGAAAAATCGCGCGGCAGGTAGCAAAGAAGAAGTATGAGGGAACTGAGGGAGAAGCCTAAATGACAGTTGAGCAGCTGAAGAGCTGGCTGACCGAGTGGGTAGTGAAGGTCACGGACCTTCCCGTTGAAGAGGTATCGGAAAACAAGCCGCTGGAAGCGCTGGGGCTTTCTTCGCGCGATGCGGTGATCCTGTCGGGTGAATTGGAAACCTTGCTGGATACCCGACTGGATCCGACTATCGCCTATGAATACCCCACCATTGCGTCACTGGCTCAACGGCTGGTCGACGGTCCGGCGGAAGATAGCGCGCGGGCCGGGGCTGCCCAGCAGTCTTACGAGCGTGCCGACGTCGCTGGCGCCGGAAACGGTGCGCATGGTGGCTACGGTGGTGATATCGCGATCGTCGGTATGTCTGCCCGATTCCCACAGGCAGATGGCTTGGACGAGTACTGGAAGCTGCTCGCAGAAGGCCGCACTGCCACAGGCGAGCTGCCACTGGGGCGTTGGAGTGAGTACCAGTCCGACCCGGTGATGTCGGAAAAGATGGGCAAGATCAATCTCACCGGTGGCTACCTGGACGATATCGCCAGTTTTGACCCGGAATTTTTTGGCCTTTCTCCCATTGAGGCCACCAACATGGATCCGCAGCAGCGCATCATGCTGGAGCTGACCTGGCACGCGCTGGAAAACGCGCACCTGCCGGCCAATGAACTCAAGGGCAAGCCCGTCGGCGTGTTTATGGGTAGTTCGAATAATGACTACGGCATGCTGATCGCCGCTGATCCAGCCGAGGCCCACCCATACGCGCTGACGGGTACTTCTTCGGCTGTGATCCCGAACCGCATTAGCTATGCCTTTGATTTCCGCGGCCCGTCGTTGAACGTGGACACCGCGTGTTCCTCGTCGCTGGTTTCGGTGCACCAGGCGGTGCGCGAGCTGCGCTATGGCTCGTGCGACGTAGCTATCGCCGGTGGCGTGAACATCCTGGCGTCGCCGTTTGTTTCCACTGCCTTTGGCGAGCTCGGCGTGATTTCCCCGTCGGGCGCTATCCATGCGTTTTCTGATGATGCCGACGGCTTCGTGCGTGCCGACGGCGCCGGTGTGGTGGTGCTGAAGCGGCTTGCCGACGCCGAAGCCGATGATGATGAGATCTTGGCGGTGATTAAGGGCAGCGCGACGAACTCCGATGGACACTCAAATGGTTTGACCGCGCCGAACCCAGAGGCACAGATCGACGTGCTGCGCCGGGCTTATGCTGATGCCGGGATTGATCCAGCGACCGTCGATTACGTGGAAACACACGGCACTGGCACGATCCTCGGTGATCCAATTGAAGCCAGCGCATTGGGCGCGGTGCTCGGTCCGCGCCGGGAAACAGACACCTTGATTGGCTCGGTGAAATCGAATATCGGCCATTCGGAATCTGCTGCCGGTATTGCCAGCCTGATCAAGGTAGTGCTGTCGATCCAGAACGACACTGTGCCGCCGTCGGTGAACTTCTCGGAACCCAACCGTTATATCGACTTCGAGAAAGAACGCCTGGAAGTTGTCGAAGACCCACGAGAATGGCCTTCGGAAAACAAGATTGCCGGTATTTCTGGTTTCGGTTTTGGTGGGACAAACGCGCACGTCGTGGTGCAGAAATACGACGCTGCGTCGACAGCTCAGGACGCGGCGTCGACAGTGCACGATGGCGCTGCGGGCGTGGCTGTGGCTAGGGAAGCCCAGCCGCGACTGAATAGCGACCACGTGGTGTTGCCGATTTCCGGCCTGGTGCCATCGCGGCGTCGGCAAGCAGCTGGTGATTTGGCTGATTATTTGGAAGACGCCCAGAGCAACAAGGATTTTGATCTGCAGGCCGTCGCCCGCACCCTGGCCAAGCGTAACCATGGCCGCTCGCGGGCTGCCATTGTTGCCGCGGACGCTGGTGAAGCTGTGAAGCGCCTGCGTAAGCTCGCCGAGGGCAAGGCTGCGACGTCTGCGTTTAGCGGAGACGCACCGGAAAGCCCGGGCCCGGTATTTGTGTACTCTGGCTTTGGTTCCCAGCACCGGAAAATGGTGAAGGACCTGCTGGAACAGTCGCCGTTTTTTGCCGCGCGAATGGCGGAGCTCGACGAGATCGTGGACTTTGAGGGCGGCTGGTCCGTGCTGGAATTGGTTCGGGACGATGAGCAGACCTATAACACCGAAACCGCGCAGGTAGCGATCACCGCAATCCAGATCGCGTTGACGGATTTGCTGGCGCAGTGCGGTGCACGCCCGGCAGCCGTGATTGGCATGTCCATGGGCGAGATCGCGGCAGCCTATGCTGCTGGTGGTTTGCGCGCTGAGGATGCCATGTTGATCGCCTGCCACCGTGCCCGGCTGATGGGCGAAGGCGAAAATGCTCTGACTGGCGACGCACAAGGTGCGATGGCCGTCGTGGAGCTGTCTGCACAGCAGATTTCGGACTACGCCGAGCAAGAAGAATTCGCTGGTGTGGAACCCGCCGTGTACGCCGGTCCGGGAATGACGACGGTTGGTGGCCCGCGAGCCGCGATTCTGCGCTTGGTAGAAAAGCTGGAAGAAGAGGGCAAGTTTGCCCGCGCGCTGGACGTAAAAGGTGCCGGCCACACTTCCATGGTGGAACCACTGCTCGGTGAGTTGGAAGGTGCCATCGCAGGCATCGAACCTGCTCCGCTGCACACCCCGTTGTTCTCTTCAGTGGACAAAATCCACCACCAGCGCGGTGCGGTGGTGCATAACGAGGATTATTGGCTGGAAATGACACGCCAGCCGGTGTATTTCCAAGATGTTGTCACCAGTGCTTTTGCCCATGGCCACAACACGATGGTGGAAATTAGCCCGAACCCGGTTGCGCTGATGGGCATGATGAACACTGCTTTTAGCGTCGACAAGGCTAATGCGAAGCTGCTGAAGACGCTGAAGCGCAAGGAAGATTCCGCAAACAACCTGGTGGATCTGCTGGCGCAGCTTTATGTTTTGGGCCAACCGGTGGATTTCTCGCAGCTGTATGGCAGCGGTGAGTATGCTGCGGTGCCCAATACGCGCTTTAAGAAGCAACGGTATTGGACGAATGCCCGCCCGAGTGCCGGTGTTGCCGGGTTGCCGGGCACCCGGGTGAATTTGCCGGATGGGCGCACCGCGTTTTCTGTGGATGCTGATCAGGTGCCTTCGGCGCTGGCGTTGCTGGAAGCAGCTGCCGAGGCGATGCAGCCGGGCGCGCAGCTGGTGGCGGTGGAAGAACCGCGCACGTTGCCGGCCCAGGGTGAGTTGACGACGATCGCCCAGCGCAATGTTGGTGGTGTGGCGTTGACTGTGCACGATATGACCGCGGGCGTTGTGGTTGCGGAAGGTTTTGCTACTACGTTGGCGCTTGCCGACGGCGGTGTTGGTGCACACGCGCAATCGCAGAATTTGGGTGTGGCGCCGATTCCAGAATCACCGCTGGCTGCTGGTGTACCCGGTGCCGAAGGTGCAGCCGGTGCCGCCGCGGCCGGAAACAACCTGGGCATGCCTGGCGCGGATTCGGGGGTGCGTTGGGATCCGGAGGCCGAAACCGTCGAGGAGCGTCTGCGCTTAATTGTTTCTGAGTCCATGGGCTACGACGCAGAAGACCTGCCTGGTGAGTTGCCGCTGATTGACCTGGGGTTGGATTCGCTGATGGGCATGCGGATTAAGAACCGCGTGGAAAATGATTTCCAAATTCCGCCGCTGCAGGTGCAGGCTTTGCGTGATGCGTCGGTGGCGGATGTCGTGGCGATGGTCAACCAGGCCGTTGCGGAAAAGCACGGCTCTGCTGGCCCAACACCGGAAAACGGTGCTGCAGTGCGGGATGACCAGAGCTCCTCTGCGAAGAGCTCCGCCGAGCAAAGCTCTGCCGATCAGCCAGAGCAGGCCCAGCAGCCCGAACAGTCCTATGCCACGCAGACAGAAGGAGTCGGCGTGGCGCCACGTGATGCCGCTGAGCGCCTGGTGTTTGCTACCTGGGCTAGCTTGACTGGTCGCGCGGCCACTGGTGTTACCAGCACGTTGCCGGAAATCAGCGGCGAAGTCGCCGACAAAATTGCCGAGCGCTTGAGTGAGCGCAGTGGCATGAACATCGGGGCCGAGCTCGTCGGCAAGGCAGAAAACCTGGAAGAAATCGCCAACGTGGTGCGCGAAGGCCTGGAAACCGACGTCGAAGGCAACATTCGGGTGCTGCGTGAGGGCAGTGCCGAAGCGCCGGTGGTGTTCATGTTCCACCCGGCCGGTGGTAGTTCGGTGGTGTACCAGCCGCTGGCGCGCCGCTTGCCGCAGGAGGTTTCGGTCTATGGCGTGGAGCGGCGTGAAGGCAGCTTGGAAGAGCGCGTGGCGGATTACCTGGGCGATATCCGCAACTATGCGAAGGGACGCCCGGTCATCCTGGGCGGCTGGTCCTTTGGTGGAGCGTTGGCGTATGAGGCGGCTTCGCAGTTGCTTGCCGACGCTGGTAACGCTGTCAATGCTGATAACGCCGACAACGCCAACCACGGCATTGACCTCGCCTATATTGCGTTGTTGGATACCACCCAGCCGTCTGAGCCGATTCCGGACACCTTGGATGAGACCAAGGCCCGCTGGGAGCGCTATGCCGCATTCGCGGAGCGCACCTATGGCTTGGACTTCCCGGTACCGTACGAGCTGCTCGAAACCGCCGGCGAGGAAGCCTTGATGCAGATGTTGGAGCAGTTCCTGGCTAGCTCCGATGCTTCTGAACACGGGCTGTCCGCGGGAGTTTTGGAACACCAGCGCGCCAGCTTCGTGGACAACATGATCCTGGGCAAGCTCGATTTTGCGCGCTGGGCTGATGTGGACCTGCCGGTGCTGTTGTTCCGCGCGGAACGTATGCATGATGGTGCAATTGAATTGGAGCCACGCTACGCCGATATTGATCCGGATGGCGGCTGGGGTGCTATCGTCGATGAGTTAGAGATCGTTCAGCTGCCGGGTGATCACCTGGCGGTGCCGGATGAGCCAGCGATTGGCATCGTCGCAGAGCACATGGACCGTTGGATGAAGAGCAAGATCCCCGCTGCACGGGAGGAGCACTAGGTGACTAATACCGCCGAGAAACTCGCTGACCTGCGTCGTCGTTTAGAAAAGGCGCAGGATCCTGGTTCGGAGCGGGCGCGGGCAAAGCGCGATGAGGCCGGGCGTACCACTCCCCGGCAGCGCATTAATGCTTTGCTTGACGACGGCTCCTTCATGGAGGTTGGCGCGCTGGGTAAAACCCCGGGCGATGACGATGCGGTGTATTCGGATGGTGTGGTCACTGGGTATGGGCGCATCGGCGGCCGTCCGGTGTGTATCTATGCGCACGATAAGACTGTCTATGGCGGTTCCGTTGGTGTGACGTTTGGCCAGAAAGTCACGCAGGTGATGGATATGGCCGCCCGCATCGGCTGCCCGGTGATTGGTATTCAGGATTCTGGTGGTGCGCGTATTCAGGACGCGGTGACGTCGCTGGCGATGTATTCCGAGATCGCACGTCGGCAGATGCCGCTGTCGGGGTATGCGCCGCAGATTTCCATCATGCTGGGTAAATCCGCTGGTGGTGCGGTGTATGCCCCGGTGACCACGGACTTTGTCATCGCGGTGGATGGTGAGGCCGAAATGTATGTCACCGGCCCGGCTGTGATCAAAGAGGTCACCGGCGAGGAAGTCAGCTCCGCGGAACTCGGTGGTGCGCGCCAGCAGGAGCGCAACGGTAACGTGCAGGCCGTTGTTGACAGCGAAGAAGATGCCTTTGAGCTGGTCCGTGATCTTTTGGATCACCTGCCGTTGACGTGTCATGATCCGGCGCCGTCGTTTTTGGCGCCTAGTGACGAGGAAGTCGCGTACACCCCAGAGCTTGACGAATTCATGCCGGATGACACGAATGCCGGTTACGACATCATTGATGTGCTGAAGTTGTTGGGTGACGACGATCAGCTGATTGAGTTGCAGGCGAACTTCGCCCCGAATATGGTCACCGCTTTTGGGCGTATTGATGGTCAGGCGGTGGGGTTTGTAGCAAATAACCCGATGCACTTTGCCGGTTGTATCGATGCCGATGCCGCCGATAAGGGCGCCCGATTTATCCGCATTTGCGATGCCTACAACATCCCGCTGATCTTCGTTGCCGACACCCCTGGGTATTTGCCGGGCGTGGAGCAAGAAAAGGCCGGGTTGATTCACCGTGGCGCTGGTTTTGCTTTCGCTTTGGTGGAGGCCACCGTGCCGAAGATTTCGTTGGTGGTGCGCAAAGCCTATGGCGGTGCGTATGCGGTGATGGGGTCGAAGAACTTGTCTGGTGATATCAACTTTGCATGGCCGACCGCGCAGATCGCGGTGATGGGTGCGGCCGCGGCCGTCGTCATGATCCAGGGCAAGCAGCTGGAGCAAACCCCGCCGGAACAGCGTGGTTACATGAAGAAAGTGTTCATGGACTTTTACGACGAGAATATGACTTCGCCATATGTGGCTGCTGAGCGCGGCTATATTGATGCCATGATCCAGCCTTCGGAGACCCGGTTGAAGCTGCGGCAAGCGCTACGCCAGTTGGCGACTAAGCACGTGGAAGACTTGCCGAAAAAGCACCCGATCGCGCCTATGTAGGTGGACCGGAGAAAAAGAAGCCGAGTGCGATAGTAATGATAAGAACTGGTGATAGTGCTGACAGCAATGCAGCGATATACAAGTCGTATTTCTTTGTTTTATGTGCGAGATAACAGTTAAGCGCGCAAATTGCGGCTATCGCTGTACCGGTAATAGCCACTGAGGGCCACCACCAGTCTTGACCAATGGTCCATAGCAAATAGCTACCGACAAAGGCGGCAATTGTTGCACCCCAGCCTAGTAAACGCGCAGGTTTCACTTGTGACACCTCCCGGTGATTGACTTAGTAAAACTTTTCCTAGCTTTGCTCATCAATCGAGATGATAATATTCCTGCAGAGCCTGCCAGCATAATTAGTGCGCTGGTGAATCCTTTCGTGTGTCCAGTTGCTATAGAAACTACGACAATAAAAAAGGATACGCAGCATAGGCCTAGCATTGCCCATGTTGCACCATGAATTTTGTTCTGTTTATCCACATCAGTACTCATGATCATCACCTTGGTCTAATCTAGCGGCCCTGTGAGTCTGCACCTTTGTCTAGCGTAAGTCTCGCAGAACCTCCGTTCTCTAGCAATACCACCTGAGTTTGAATCCTGTTTTGTATAGGGATGCTAATCCGTTTCGAAGGGATATGCTGTGATTTACTGTTAAAGTTTTTATTTCCGAAGAGTGCGGTGCATAAAAAAGATGAAAGCCTGTGGATCGTCTCTGGAAATATCCTCGTGTTGTGGCAGTCTTCGCTCAGCTAGTCTTCGGCCAGATTAATTCCCGGCTACGGTAGTGGAATGCAATATATCGTCGCCGCTTATGTGCTGTGGGGTGTGTTTCCCGCGTTCTTCCCACTGTTGGATCCTGCCAGCCCGCTCGAGATTCTGGCGCATCGCATCATATGGACTGCGGTGTTGATGGTGGGAATTTTGCTGGTAACCGGTCGGTGGCGCGAAATCTATGAGGTGCGCCCGGCTACCTGGTGGCGTTTGGCCGCCGCTGGCGTGGTGATCACCGTGAACTGGGGTACTTATGTCTTGGCGGTGATGAATGATCACGTCGCTGATGCCTCACTGGGCTATTACATGAACCCGTTGGTTTCGGTGGCTCTTGGCGTGTTGATTTTGCGCGAGCACCTACGCCGCTGGCAGATGGTGGCAGTGGCTATCGCGGCCGTAGCCGTGGTGTATCTGACGTTCCTGAGCGGCCAGCCACCAGTGATCGCGCTGGCGTTGGCATTCAGCTTTGGTACCTATGGCCTGCTGAAAAAGAAAGTCGCCGTGTCCGCGTTTTTCTCCGTCGGGGCAGAAACGATGATCATGCTGCCGCTCGCGCTGGCCGGTTCCCGCAAATGATACCGTTTGTCGGCGCTGCTCCCGCCTGCTGTGTCGACGCATCCGCACCAAGTCAGCGACATACACCGCCACCGCGACCCAAATGATGATGAAGCCGATCCAGCGCTGCTGCGACATCGGTTCTTGCGTAATAAACAGCGCCCACAACATCAGAATCGTCGGGGTAAGGTACTGCAGCATGCCGATCGTCGACAGCGGCAGCATGTGCGCACCGCGGGCATAAAACAACAGCGGGGTGGCGGTGACCAGACCACACGACATCATCAGCAGGGTGTGTCCCCAGCCTTCACTGGTGAAAGTTGATTGTTGCTCTGGGCTCACGCTGATATATGCCACATAGCCCAGCGCGAGCGGCAGCATGATCATCGTTTCTGCCCCGACGGAGAAAAACGCGGACACGGCGACTTTCTTTTTCAGC
>NZ_LZMN01000083.1:0-1158 GCF_001665955.1 Corynebacterium sp. EPI-003-04-2554_SCH2473622
GGCCGAGGCTTCGTCACTGGGCTTTACCTCCGCCACCGTGGGCACCTTGGCGGCGATTATCGGTGGTGTGATTGCTGGTAACTGGGGTATTCGTCGGAATAAAGTCTCCCAGCTTCCTGGTGAGCTACCTGAAGAACTGCGTCGCGGCTACATCAAAAACCTCAGCGAGCGCCCATCGATTGGTCGCGCTTCCACCAACCCATCGGCGATCGAACCACTCGCACTGCACCTGGGCTTTATCATGTTGACGGTGCTGACCGCCTACGGCATCAACGCCGGTATCAAGGGCCTGTGGGAGAACGTCTCCATCCCATTGTTCGCGATGTCCCTGGTGGTGGGCCTGATTTTCCGTGCTGTTATGAATGGTATTGGTGCCGGAGAATACTTGGACAAAGACACCGTGTCTTCGGTGTCTGGTGCATCGACGGACTACCTGATTGCCTTCGGTATTGCGGCAATTGTTCCTGCTGCCGTGGCTTCTTATTGGCAAGCGCTGCTGCTGCTGTTCGTTCTGGGTACGGTGTTCTGTACCTTCTTCTTGCTGTGGTTCCCGTCAGAATTCTTCGGCGCTGCATGGTTGGAGCGCGGCATCTTCGGTTGGGGCTGGGCAACCGCGACGGTGGCAACGGGTATCGCGATCCTGAAGATCGTCGATCCGAAGCTGAAGTCCGGCACCCTATCCGAATACGGCGTGGCTTATGTGGGCTTCGGTCCGTTTGAGATTGGTATGACGGTGCTGGCTCCGCTGGCGGTGATTTACGGAATGACTGCTGGACTGGGTTGGTTGGCGCTGGCGATTGCTATCGCCGTGTATCTGACTGCCAAGTTTGGTGGCTGGATGCCGGTGCGTGGCGCGATCATGGCCAAGGGCGTGGTCGATGTCAACGGCAACGGGCCGGATCCTGCGATGCAGGGCAAGGTCTAGGATTGAGTGTCTGGCACTCAAGTTTCTGGTAAAAAATTCCACAAAATCCGAACTTGAGTGGAATAGACTCAACTCATGGTGTGTTGTATCCAGTGAAGCCCCTGAAACGGTGTCACAATAACGGTGACGAAAGCAGGGAAGAACAGGGAGGATATGACACACCATGAGTTCTTTTAACCCCACGACAAAAACCCAAGAAGCCCTACAATCCGCGCTGCAAACCGCCTCGGCGG